>JALWLW010000055.1:355-4816 GCA_027081065.1 Campylobacteraceae bacterium | reverse complement strand
AAGAACAAACTAAACATCTAAAATCTACTCAAAAACTTCAAACTCTTTTTACCCTTACTGAAAACACAAAAGTTACAGGTCTAGTTGAGTTTAACACTAAAGATAAAAAAACGGCTATCTATTATGGTAAAGGAGAAACTCCTCTTGCTTTGTGGAAATACTATAAAACCATAGGTGAGAACCATTATAGAGTAAATAAACTTGACATCTTTACAAAACCGTGGGGATATAAGCTCTTTACTGATGTACAGAGTGCTACTCACTTTGATAATAATGTTCCAATTTATCTATTAAACACAAGTAACATACCATTGGGATATGCTTACCTCCTTAATCTTGCTTCTCCATTAAATATTAGCTTTGACCTCCATAAAGACTCTTCTACATTTCAAAGAGAGATGATGAGCCACATTGATAGAATACAACTTAAAATAGAGGGAGAGAAGACTCCCAAAATAGACTTTAAACTATGGTTTGACGATGAACTATATGCTTCTACTTTTATCTCTATTTTAAAATTTAAAAAGATAGCACTTCAAGCTAACTACTCTTATAAAACTCCTGATGAGTGGTTATTAGATAATTTAGAGTTTAAAAAAGAGGGGAAAGTTATTAAAGTTGAACAAAAGTTTTCTAAGACACTTACAGATGAGTTTCTTAAGCATCTTATAGATGAGATAGAGCGATATAAGGGGGGAGTAATTTATAGCAACTCTTTGCATAGAGAAGAACTTTAAACAAAGAGTGTTCTATTATCTCGTAGGGATATTATCCATCATAAGGAGCTGAATTCCTAAGAACAGTTCTTCTAAAGATATTTATATGATACTTACTATTAGTTTTTTCGTTTAATGCCAAGGCTTCCAACTGCTCAATCGCTTTATCAATATTATCAAATTGAATATCATGTAATAGTGTATAATCTAAATTCCACCATTTGATGTTTAATAACTTTTTGATAGTTTTTTCGTCAAAACGATATCCTCTAATAGTTGCAGGAACACCTGTTACAATGGCATAAGGAGGGACATCTTTAGTCACTATTGCTCCCATGCCAACAACTGCACCATCACCTATGGTTACCCCTGTTTTTATACCAACTAAAGAACCTATCCAGACATCATTTCCTATTTTTGTATCTTCATAAAGTTCAAATTCAACTTGTTTAAAATTAGCACTATAAGGAGGAAATCGATTTTTTGAATTATAAGAAACAGCTGAGGAGCTCAAACGCTCTATAGGATGCTTAGGTGCTCCCACCTCTGTTTTTTTACCTATGGAACAATACTTTCCTATTGTTGTACGAATATGAATAGTAGTATCTTCATTAATAGAAGTAAAAGAGCCAACAAAACAGTTCTCTCTAATCATACTTCTTCCTCGTATAGATACAGGTTCTTCTAAAATTGCCTCTTTAGAGACTCTTGCTTCATCTGAAATATAACTTGGCATTTTTTTCCTTTTTTAAGGGCTTGAATAGTTATGAAAATGATAAGATAAATAAACGAAAATTATTTTCGTTTTACTACTTTTTACACCAAGGAGTATTCCATTTGACAAGTTGATGATACTCTAAGCCTATAGGCAAAGGAGGAAGACATCTTTTTTGGGCTAGATTTTTTAATTTTGGGTGAGTGGTTTTAAGATGTTTGTTGTTTCTTAGATTGATTTTATACTCTTTTAACTTTTTAAGAAACGCTTTAAGATAGAGAAGATTCTCCCTGTTAGCGTAGATATTAGTTACAATAAAAGATTGGACAGATAGGGTTCTAACCTTCTCTTGTTTCAACCACGGATAGGAACGCTTTTTTATATAAGCAATAGCATATCCCTCTAAAGGTTCTCCCTCATAAAAAATTAATCGAACATTATTTGTTTGTTTATTGAGTTTAGATAAGGGTTGACCTCCTGTTAAGACAATAGCATCAACACTTTTATCTTTTAGGGCTTCTAAAGCTTCAGTGAAAGGCTGATAGACTTTATCTATCTCTTCATGAAAGAGTTTAAAATAGAGTGCTTTTGCAGTGATGGATGTACCTGAATTTCTCATGCCAATACTGATTTTTTTATCTTTTAAATCTCTAAAGTTTTTAATCTCTAAATTATCTTCTCTAACTAAAATATGAATCTCTCCATCATGAACAGGCATAAGCACTTTGGTTTTATTTAAAATTTTTTGTTTATCTTTATCGCCAGAACGAGCCTCTTCAGACAAATATTGCAAAACATCATTTTGAACAAATGCCATTAGAGGTTCACTCTCTTTGCCTAATCCAATACTGTTCATATTCTCCATAGAGCCTTCTGATTCTAAAACCGTTAGGTTAGGAGCAATTGATTTTTTTATATCTTGAGCGATGGGATAATAAGTTCCTGTAGAAGAACCTGTGAAAACTTTAGGACTAACAGTCCGATTAAAATAAAAAAAACAAGCCAACAAAACAAACAGACTCATCATGGTTAATGTCATTATTTTTTTCACGATAGGTCTCTTTGGAGGAGAGGTATCTAACTCTTCAGTAGCAACAGGAACAAATGTCTCTAAATCGATTCTATTCTCATAAGCAACAATGCGTATATATTTGATATAGGTCTCAATGGTAAAGTCCGTTTTTATCACATCTCTTATTAAAAGAGAGTGAGCTGTTTCATGTCTAATCGAGATGGCTTTTTTAATCTGTTGAAGATTGACAATGGTATCACTGTTTTTACTTTGGTATAAGCAGATATTTTTGCCACAAGGTTTATTGTTCTGTAATATCTCTTTTAAAAGTGACTCGGTTATAGAGAAGAGTGTATTGATAGACTCTAAAGGATTTTTATGATTATCCATCTGCTCTATCTCATGAATTATATTTGATACAGACTCTCCACTATCTATTTTTTTTTGAAGCTTTTTAATCGGTTTATCTTTATGTGAAAATAGTTTAAACATCATTTACTCTTTGTGCTGTTCTAAAAAAAACGTCGCATCTTTCACTATTTGTTCTTTGATACGATTGGGAGATACAACTTTAATATAGGGCATCCACTGCTTTATAAGTGGCATAATTACCAACGCATCAGTAACTTCATAACGAATGGTCAATCCTTTTTTAGTCTCTTTTATGATTTTTTGAGATTTTAAATGTTTTTTGTGTTTAAAGTGCCTCATAATTTTTGAAGAGACCTCCACAACCACTTCAAAGGTCTTTGTGTCAGGCTTTGAAAAGAGTGATTGAAAATTGTCAATGGCTTTTTCTATCTCTATGTCTCTGTGAAAAGTTTTTGACTCCAACTTTAAACTCTTAATAAAATTAATACGCAAAAGATTGTATTTTTTCTCCCAATTTGAGTCATGGATTGCAATGTACCAATTACCACTAGCATAGATAATACGGTGAATCTGTATATTATTATATGTTTCAAACATATTACCCTCATAGCTTAGAGTAACATAGCGTCTGCCTTTAATGGCTTTTTTTATATCTTCTAAAAAAACCGAGTTCAATATCTCCAAAGGAGGCTCATGAATAAGATAGATGGTTTTAATATCTTCTCTGAGCTTTTTGATTAAGAGAGGCTCTTCCTTTTCAAACATAGAGAGCATTTTGTTGTCAAAAACCATCATAAACTCAATCAGCTCTTTCATCTTTATGCCATCGGTCGTTGTAATATTTTTGATAAAGTAGGGAAGCTCTATAAATTTATAGATTCCCTTTGAGGGAGAGATTATTTTATCTCCATAAGACTCTTTGAGAAGTTTAATATCATTTTGAATAATTCTTCGTTTTTTCTCATCTTCTAGTTCAAAAATCTCTTGTGTTAATTGTTTCGTGCTACATGTACCATTTGATAGTCGTTCAAGAATATAGAGTATTCGTTTTTGTCCTCTCATTAGCTACCTTTTACTCATATTATAGCAAAAACCAGTTAGTCATTCAAAATTCTAAAAAATGTTTAAAATTATGTTTTATGATGTACCCAATAGACCTTTTAATTTGAATGTTATAATTTCTAGTGAAAGTAATTTTAAAAAAGTCAAAATAAATTATAATTATTCTTATAAAGATGGGGGGTGGAGTTTTTGGTGTTGTAGATTTTTTACTATATTAATAGTTCCTACATCAAATGTGGGAATTAGTGAATATTTTTTGATATAATTTCAAATTATTTAATGAGGATTTTTCATGCAAAAAATAAAATTTAATTTTTTTCTAATATTTCTTTTTTTTCTAAATATTTCGCTTTCTCAAACTATTGAAGTAAGTTATCCTGACCCTCAGTATGGGATTTTTTCTACTTAGTTATTTAAAGGTTAAGCCTCTGAATGATGGGACAAGACGTGTGAAGCTTTTTTACTGCAAAAGTTAAGTGAGAAATTAGGAGAAAATAGTGTCAGAAATAAATGAAGAAAAGTTAGTAAACGTTGTTAAAGCAATTTTTAATGCCCATGGGTTTGACGCACAAGTAGAAGATGGA
>JALWLW010000055.1:0-345 GCA_027081065.1 Campylobacteraceae bacterium | reverse complement strand
GTAAAAGCTTTTTGGTATCCTGAAGCTACAGAGACAGTAGGTCAACTAAGCATTGAAATTTATGTGGATGAAAAGACGAGTATTATAGAGAGTTTTGCAGGAATCGGAGAGAAAAAGTTTGAATCGGCTTTGCAGAATTTTATTAAAAATACTTTGAATTTGTATCTATCTGCTTTTTGGGGTTATGATGCTAAAGAAATAGCCATAGATACTTGGGAATTACAAGGTGAACGTTACTTAGCTTTTATTGGTGATTACGGGGTAATTAATGCCAAAGAAGATTTTAGCGTTCCTGAGGATTATCTAGAAGTTATTTATGATGCCATTGCTGAAGAAGAGTTGGGG
>JALWLW010000054.1 GCA_027081065.1 Campylobacteraceae bacterium | reverse complement strand
AAAGAGACCTCCTCTTTCAAAAATAGATACTCCCTAAATGATAAATTTTCAAGATGATAGACAATGGTTCGCCGAGAGAGGTCAACATTTTGTTTATTGATTTGTAAAATAGAAGAGCCTGAAATAACTACTCTTACAGAGAGTGAATCATAAATACTTTTAATATGCCTAGCCCAATCATTGTACTTATGCACTTCATCAATAAAAAGCACCTCACCACCATAAGCAGAAAATTCACTAGCAAACTCATAAAGAGAGATTGATTGAAAATAGGGATTGTCTAAAGAGACATAGAGAGCCTTATCACTATGATAATAATGCTCTTTAATATACTGCAACATCATGGTTGTTTTTCCTAAACCTCTTTGTCCTAAGATGGCAAGAGATTTTAGATTCCAATTAATCTCATCGTAAAGGTATCGTTTTTTTTCTAAAGATATTTTATTGAGAAGTTCATTTTGTTCACTAAACAGATTTTGAAAATTCATAATAAGCCTTTTTATATGTAAATTTATATTATCATATTTTTTATTATATGTAAATTATAATTTACATATAATTACTCTTGCCATTATAAACAATTTATGTATCTTGATCAAAAATATATAACCTATAAAATACTTAGAATAATTAACGGTTTTATTTACACTTTTCAAGAAGACTAAGATATAAATAGAAACTGTATCACAAACGAAGGTTTAGTTAACACAGAATTTATTACAATCCCATTAATGAGTTTCATATGTTTTCCAACTAAATACCTCCCAACTGAGATAAAAACTCCTCTTTACTCATTGAACTAGGAACTTTAACAACAACATTTCCTAGACGACCTTTATTTTCAGGGAGTTCATCTTCTCTGTAAAACTTAGGGTCATTAGGGTAACGATAGGTAAAAATAGGTTCAGGTTGCACCCAGTCTTCAGCTAAAAAAGTTCCTTCCTCTGGTTTAAACTCAGTCTCTTTATTAATCTCAACATCATACTTTTGAAGCTCTTCACTACTTATTAACTCTTCTTTTTCTAGTTGTTTATCAGCTTCAAAATTTTCTACAAGACCAAAGTTATCGTTGTAAGCATGTATCCCTAAAATAGAAGAGCACCCATTCAATACTAATAGTAATGAACATACAGATAAAAAATAAATAGACTTTTTTGACATGATTAATTCCTTAAATTTAAAATATATAAAATTATAATTAAAAAAATTAACAATAAAATAATCTTAATTTCTAATAAGAAATAGCTTTTTTAGAAAAATAAACTATTTGTTAATGAAATTTAAATGGATTTTTTATAAGATCTAGGAAAATTGTAGAAATTTATAGTTTTAAGCGATATCCAACACCCCTAATATTTTCAATATTAGGAAAATATTTTTTTAAACTTGTTATGTAAACACGTACAGCACCAGCACTGGCTTCTTCATTGGTATGCCAAAGGTGTTCTTCTATCTCTTGGAGCGATACCACTTCGCCTTTTAATTTTACAAGTAGCAATAATAAATCAATGCTTTTAGTAGCTACTTTTATGACTTTCCCATTGAGACTCAGTTCTTTAGCCTTAATATCCAGTTGATACTCACCTAAGTTCATCTTTTCTACTCTTGTTTGTCGTCTAAGTAACGCATGTATACGTAAAATAAGTTCATCTAAATCTATGGGTTTTTTCATGTAATCATCTGCCCCAACATCAAAACCTTTTGTTAAAGAGGTTTTATCATCACGAGAGGTTATAAACATAGTAGGAGTAAAATCACCAGCATCACGCAGTTGTTTTAAGAGTGAGAAACCTGTTTCATAAGGGAGATTAACATCAAAAAGGTAAAGGTCAAATTTTTCTTCGTAAGTTATATCAAGTGCCGAATAGGGATCGAGTGCTGTGGTCACTTCAAAGCCTTCCTCTTCGAGAAAGTCTTCTAAAGTGTCATTAAAAAGTTTGTCGTCTTCTAGTACAAGTATTTTCATACACTTACATAAACATTCCACCATTCACTTTAAGCGTCTCACCTGTAATGTATGAAGAGTGGTCACTTAAAAGAAAGGCTGTGGCTTCAGCTACTTCACGAGCATTACCAAAACGTCCCATAGGAATTTTTGCTGTAAAAGCATCTTTTACCTCATCTTTAAGTACAGCTGTCATTTCTGTAGCAATAAACCCTGGGGTGATGGTGTTGTAACGAATACCACTTCCAGCAGCTTCAATAGCAAAAGACTTTGTCATGGCAATTGTTCCTCCTTTTGAAGCAGCATAATTGGTCTGTCCTGCATTACCTGTTTCACCTACAATAGACGCAATGTTAACTACCGAGCCAAAACGTTTTTTACGCATTGACTTTAAAGCTTCTCTACAGCCTATAAATGTTGATTTTAAATTAGCATCAATGACAGACATAAACTGTTCTGCTTTCATACGCATGGCTAAACCATCTTTGGTAATCCCTGCATTATTTACTAAATAAGCTAACTCTCCGTCAGTAGAGACAATCTCTTTAATTGCAGCTACAAAAGCACTCTCATCACTTACATCAAAACCAATAACCTCTGCCTCTCCACCAGCAGCCACAATCTCAGCTTGAACAGCTTTAGCCTCTGCCTCACCTGAACGATAATTTACCCATACTTTAAGCCCAAAACCTGCTAAAGATTTTGCAATCTCAGCCCCTATTCCTCTGCTAGACCCTGTAACAAGTACGTTTTTTCCTGTAAATTTCATTATTAACCTTTAACATTTAATTGGAGATATTGTAGTTGATTGTTGATTAAAGGAGTATTGAAATAAGAGAGGAGAGAAAAATAAGTCTATAAATGTAATAGATAGAAACTATCTATTACTTTGTTGGGAAAAAAGCCTCTTTAACTTTGTCAAAAAGGTCATAATCTTCATCTTCAAGTTTAGACCGTACGATAATATGATTTAACTGCTTAAGTACTGACATTTTAGTATAAGTTTCATTCACAAGTCCATTCGCAATCATAGAGATATGTGTGTCAATATTATAATCACCCTCCATCACCTTATCAAGTAATTCACTTGACTCTTCTTTGGGCATGTCAAAATCTTGTTCCATAAAACGACAAAATAGAGGTCGCTCTGTTTCTAAATCTTTATCATCCAATTTAATCACGTGACAAAATAATGCTGCTACTGACTCTTTAAGCATTGTATCCATAATACACCTCCCTTTTTGTCTATATTTACTATCATAGCTAAATAAACATAAGATAAAATAAATATGTTACTAATTATTATAAAAAGTGCTTTATTAGCTCACACTTTTTACTAAACTTTTATCCATCTCTTTTGGAATATCTAATCCCATAATCTCTAGTACTGTAGGAGCAACATTGTTAAGTCCTCCTCCATCTTCTAATGCTTTCACCCCATCAGCCACTACATAACACCAAACATCCCCTACTGTATGATTGGTCAATCGATTACCCTCTTCATCTTGCATCTCTTCACAATTCCCATGGTCAGAAGTTAACACAATGGCATAATCTTGCTCTTTGGCTTTGTCAATAATCTTGGCAAGTTCCACATCCACAGCCTCAACAGCTTTACAAGCAGCTTCATAATTTCCCGTATGCCCAACCATGTCTCCATTGGCAAAATTGACAATAACCAAATCATAAGCTTCATCCATTCCTCTTCTTACAGCTTCGCCTACTTCTGGAGCTGACATTTCAGGCTTTAAATCATAAGTTTTAACATTGGGACTAGGAATAAGTACCCTACTCTCCCCTATCATCGGCTCTTCTACTCCTCCATTTAAAAAGAAAGTTACATGAGCATATTTTTCAGTTTCTGCTGTATGTAATTGAGATAACTTTGCTTTTGATACCACTTCAGCTAAAGTATTTTTAGGAACTTCTTTCTCAAACATAATTGGGTGGGTAAACTTCGCATCATATTTTGTTAATGTTGTGATATGTAAAGGTAAAAAATCACGCTCAAAACCATCAAATAGTTCATCTCCTAATGCCATGGTAATTTCACGTACCCTATCTGAACGAAAGTTAGCAACAATCACAGCATCCCCTTCATTCATCCCCTCATAACCATTCAAAGCAATAGGCTCTACAAACTCATCAAGTATTTTGGACTCATAACTTTTAGTCAAATACTCTTTAGCTGACATAGTAGTCGAAGGTTCAGCTTTAACAATAGCATTATATCCTTTCTCTACTCTTTCCCAACGGTTATCTCTATCCATCGTATAAAAACGTCCTCCAAGAGTTGCCATAGAAATTTTCTCTGAACAAATCTTCTCTATCTCTTCTACATACTTATGAGCTGATGCTTCAAAAACATCACGACCATCAGTAATAAGATGTAAAAAAACTTCTTTACCTCTCTTTTCAGCCAATTTAGCCAAACCAATAATATGTTCAATATGTGAATGCACCCCACCATCACTCAAAAGTCCAATAAGATGTACTCGATTACTTTTCTCTAAAGTACCATTTAAAGCTACATTCTCTTCAATACTTCCATCTTCAATTGCCAAAGTTACTTTGACCAAGTCTTGATACAAAACACGACCAGCCCCAATGCTCATATGCCCTACTTCTGAGTTACCCATTTGCCCCTCAGGCAGACCAACACTTAACCCATGTGTAGCGATTAATGTTTTAGGAACATCTGTTAATAATTTATCATACGTTGGTTTTACTGCATCTTTAAACGCATTACAACGACTATTAGGTTTACACCCTATTCCATCGGTGATGATTAAAACAGTTTTTTGTATCTTCATGAAACTTTGACCCTATCTTTATAAAATTTTAAGTAAAATAACACTTATTTACTTAAACAAACACTAATATCAGGATTTACTTTAATATGTTATATGCTTTCTACGAATATTTTGACATCAACCTTTTTCAATACATCTCTGTTCGAGCTGGTTTTGG
>JALWLW010000053.1 GCA_027081065.1 Campylobacteraceae bacterium | reverse complement strand
TATGTTGTAATTTTTCATAACTTCTTCGATTTTCTTCATATTCTCTGCACTAGGTTGTACTAAAGGTAACCGATACTCTAAGGTATCAATAAGACCAGCAATATACATAGCAGCTTTAATTGGAATAGGGTTACTTTCGCAGAACATTACTTTGTTTATGTTGTAGAGTTTATCGTTAATCGCTTTAGATGCTGCAAAATCACCCTTTAAAGCAAGGTGTGCCAGTTCAGATTTGAGGTCTGGTAACAAGTTTGAAGTCACAGAAGTGATTCCTTTTCCTCCATTGGCTAAAATAGGGTAGTCAATGGCATCGTCACCCGAGAAAACATAAAGCTCTGGTCTTTTGGCTAAAAGCTCAACCGTTCTCTCAATTGAACCTGTGGCTTCTTTAATTCCATAGATATTTTCAACATCATCAAAAAGTCTACAAACCGTGTCTGCTGTAATGTCTACACCTGTTCGCCCAGGTACATTGTAGAGCATAAAAGGCAGTTCAACTGAAGTGGCAATGGCTTTGTAGTGTTGATAGAGTCCTTCTTGGCTAGGTTTATTGTAGTAAGGACTTACTGAAAAAATAGCATCTACACCACAATCTTGGGCATGTTTCGCAATCTCTATCGCTTCATGAGTAGCGTTTGAACCAGCCCCTGCTAAAACTTTTGTTTTTGTACCTTTACATACTTCTACAGCTATCTCTATACATCTTTTATGTTCATCATGCGTCAATGTTGCTGACTCTCCTGTTGTTCCCACAGGGCAAACGGCATCAATACCATTGTTAATCTGTCGTGTAATTAATTTAGCAAAGGTTGCTTCATCTAGTGTTCCATTTTTAAATGGGGTAATGAGTGCTGTTGTTGCACCCGTAATTAAGTTACTCATTGTACTTTTTTCCTACTTGCTTTTTTCATTATGGTTTTTTTCGTTATGTTTTTTAAGTATTAATGTGGTTGTAAAATCATGATTAAAATACTTATTGGCTACTTTGGTAACCATTTCAGGTGTAATTTTAGCTAAATTCTCTTCATATTCAAGTAAAGGTTTTAAGTTTCCTCGTACTAAATAAGAACCATAGAGAGAGTTGACTGAAGCAGAATCTTCAAGAGAATAAATAAAGTCAGCTTTGGTATTAATTTTTACTTTTTCAAGCTCTTCTTTGGTTACATCCCCAGCTTTTATTTTTTCTATCTCTGCTAAAATTTCTTTTTCTAAGTCTTCTATCTTAACCCCTGGGTTTGCCATGCCCATAAAAATAAAGATTCCATTATCGGTTAGCTCCATGTTGTAGCCATGCACCGAGTTTGCCATCTGCTTTTCATCAATAATCTTTTTGTATAAACGGGATGATTTCCCAGAAGATAAAAGCTCTGAAATGGCTGAAAGTACCACTTGGTCTTCATGTTCATAGTTAGGAATAGGGTAGGCAATGGCGATGGTATCTACGCTATTATTTTCTTTTGTAATAATTTGTCTGATGCTTCCATCACGTTTTGGTTCAGCAACTTTAAGTTTAGGGATTTTGACATGGTTCTTAATTTTTCCAAATTTAGCTTCTGCGAGTTTAAAAACTTCTTTTTTATCCACATCACCTGTTACGATTAAAATAGCATTGTTCGGTTGGTAATATTTAGTATGAAACGCTTTAATGTCATCAATCGTCCAAGTTTGAATGTCATTCATAAATCCAATAGGTGTCCAGTGATAAGGATGAGCAACATAGTGGGTATTAAAAAGTCTAAAGTACAAATAACCAATTGGTGGATTGTCAGTACGCACACGACGCTCTTCAGCTACTACGTCACGTTCTACTTGAAACTCTTCATCTTTTAGATTTAAATTTTCCATGAGTTCAGCAAAAAGTTCTACTGAAGTCTCTAAGTTTTTTGAAGATGATTTAATGTAGTAGTGTGTGTAGTCAAACGAAGTGCCTGCATTGTTAGTCGCTCCTTTTGATTTAACAATCTTGTCAAACTCACCAGCTTCAAGGTTTTTGGTTGATTTAAAGTTCAAATGCTCTAACATATGAGCGATACCACTTTTCCCCATGACCTCGTTTCTACTTCCTACTTTATAGAATATATCAGTAGTAATGACATTGGAGTTGTTCTTCATGGGAATAACCACGATTTGTAAACCATTGTCCAGTGTTTTTGAATGATGTTGGGGTAGGGAGTTAGCCATTAAGAGTCCTAGTGTACTTATGAGTGTTATAACTGTTTTTTTTATCATGATTTTATTTATCCTTACAGTTTAAAAAAGAGTAGTATTTTAACTAAAAAATCTTATTGTAATCATTTTGTAACTATTTTTTTCTATACTTCCCTCATTAAAGCAAAGAAGGAAAGTAATCATGAAAAAAATCATATTATCAATGGTAGCAGTAGCAACACTATCGATGGGTGACTCATATGTTGAACACCCACATGAACGAATAGAAGAGTTAAAAGAGACAATTTTAAAAAGTAACATTCCAGTAATTGCAAAAAATATTTCTGATAGAGTTCATTTTAAAGGTGACTTAAGGTTAAGATATGAAAGTATTGAAAGAGATGACAAAGACAATAAATACAGAAACAGATATCGTTTAAGACTTGGTTCAACGATTGATATGACCGATGAACTTCATGTTAATGTCGGTATGCGAAGTGGTTTTGCTAATCCTACTTCAGGAAACCAGACATTTGCTGATGATAAACCTTTAAAAGATTACTTTTTTCAATCATTAAGATTTTATGTTCTAGGTATGACATATAAGTCTGATAATGCTAAATATCGATTGGGTAGAGAACCTTATATGATGTATAGACCTATTAAATCACAACTTGTTTGGGATAATGATGTCTCAATGAATGGATTAAATTACCAATATAAAGATGATACAAAAATTATTACTTTAGGTGCTAATCAGCCAACATTGGAAGAATCATCTCAAGCTAGAGATAATGTTAACCTTTTTATAGCACAATATGTACAAAAGACAAAATTAGAAGATGCAAAACTTCATTTAGGTTCGGGTATCTATTATTATGATGGATTACAAGGAAATACTATGATGTTTGGTAAAAATAAAGGTAACAGTGTAACAAGCAATGGTCTCTATAAAAATGATTATCATATTGTAGAGGGATTTGGAGAGTTACAATTTAAAGATGTATTTGGTGTGCCATTAAAAGTTGCAGCAGGTGTTGTATATAACGTTGCTGTAGATAACAATAACTTTGGGTATGATTTGGCAATTAAATTGGGGAAAGCTAAGCAGGTTGGTGACTGGCAAGTAAAATATTCTTATACCGACCTTCAAGAAGATGCGACATTTGGTGCATATTCTGACTCAGATAACTTTGGTGGGGGTACAGCAGCTCGTGGTCATGCAATTAGGACAAAATATAAAATGGATAAAAAGCTATATATTGCTGGTAGTTTCTTTTTCAATGAACTTTATGAAAGCAGAAGTTCAGTAGTGGGAATGGATCCAAAATATGAGCGTGTACAGTTAGATTGTATTGTTAAATTTTAAGCTACTTAAAATGTAACTATTTAGTAACATTTTTATGTTAGAATTATAAAAGTTAAAAAAATAGAGGAAGAAAATCTTATGAATAACATAATGAAAACACTACTTGGAGCAGGATTTGCCATTGCTGTTGCATTTTATGTAAATTTTACATTTGGAGATCTACCTAATGTAGGTTTTTTGATGATGGCAGCCATATTTGGGGCATATATGGCAATGAACATTGGGGCAAACGATGTGGCAAACAATGTAGGTCCAGCTGTTGGTGCTGGAGCATTAACGGTTGGTGGGGCAATTATTATTGCGTCTATTTTTGAAGCTGCTGGAGCATTGATTGCTGGTGGAGATGTTGTTAAAACCATTAAAAAAGGCATTATTGATCCTACTGCTTTTGCAGGTGACCCAATGATATTTGTTTATGCAATGGCTGCTGCACTTTTGGCTGCTGCACTTTGGTTAACATTGGCTACAGCACTTAAAGCACCTGTTTCTACTACGCACTCTATTGTTGGTGGTGTTATGGGTGCTGGAATTGCTGCTGGTGGTTTTGCTGTGGTCTCATGGGGAACAATGGGTAAAATTGCTGCTTCATGGGTTATTTCTCCGCTTCTTGGTGGTTTGATTGCTGCAGGTTTTCTTTACATTATTAAATCTGAAATTTTACATAAAGACAATAGATTAGATGCTGCTAAAAAAATTGTGCCTATTTTGGTTTCTATTATGGCAATGGCGTTCATTACTTACTTGACACTTAAGGGGCTTAAAAAGGTATGGGTAGACATTGTAGAGATTCTTCCTTTTTTACCAGAAACTAAAAAACCTACTTTAGCTGTAGCCATGATTTTTGGTGCGATTGGGGCAGGAGTTACTTACTTTATGGTAAAACCTCGTGTTATTGCAAAAATTTCCACTTTAACGGATGACAGAGCTGCGATTAACACACTTTTTACCATTCCACTTATTTTTGCAGCAGCCATTCTCTCTTTTGCTCATGGTGCAAATGATGTTGCCAATGCAGTAGGACCTTTAGCTGCAATCTACGATGCTTTGGCTCATATAACTATTTCTGCTAAAGCAGCAATTCCGTTATGGGTAATGGTTGTTGGGGGTCTTGGGCTTTCTATTGGTTTAGCACTTTTTGGACCCCGACTCATTAAGACAGTTGGTACAGAGATAACTGAACTTGACCAAATGAGAGCATTTTCAATCATGATGGCAGCAGCAATTACCGTGGTTATTGCTTCTCAACTTGGGCTTCCTGTATCTTCAACACACATTGCTGTGGGTGGGGTATTTGGTGTTGGTTTCTTACGTGAATGGATGGACAGAGATGGTACAGATGAAAAACGTGTTGCCTTAGAAAAACAACGTGCCCTGGTACAAGGTCTTAAAGATGAGCTAGAGAGTATTACTGATGATGCTCAAAGAAAGTTAGAGCTTTTTGAAAAAATTAAATATGAAAAGAAAAAGACAAAAGTTTTAAAACGTGCTGTTAAAGAGACTTACGTAAAACGTGGAATGATTAGAAAAATTGTTGCTGCATGGGTTATTACTGTTCCTGCTGCTGCGATGCTTTCAGCTATGATATTTTTTATTATTAAGGGTGTTTGGGCTTAAGGATTTTTTTGTGTTATTTATTTTTAAATAGCACAAATGTTATAATAAATTATCTTTATATAGATTGAATTTAAAATAGTATAATATTTTCTTTATGAAATTACTTCCCCCCCCCAGTTTATGATTTTTAAAGTAGCCTATCCCCTTTTGGTGACCAAAGTAAAACAAGGCAACAGAACGACACGTTACAGTTACGATGCACGAGGAAACCTACAATCAACTAAAGATGCAAAAGATAGAGTTACAAGTTATGAGTACGACAGCCGTGATAGATTTGTAAAAACTATCTATCCTAACGGAAATACCATTCAAAATAGCTATGACAAAAATGGAAATATGACAGTGCTTACCACCCCAACACCAAGCAACCACACCTTCACCTACAACGGCGTAAATAAACGAACAAGCATGAAGTCACCTCTTTTAGCTACAATAACTTATGAGTACGACAAAGCAAGAAGAGTAACAAAGATTACACGTCCATCAGACAAAACTATTGAAAACCATTTCACCAACGAAAAGCTAACAAGCACCACCACAGCAGAGGGAACAACAACCTACACCTACGCTTGTCAAGGAAATATTGCCACCAAAACAAAAGGGACAGAGAGCATAGCCTATGAGTACAATGGAACACTACTCACAAAAGCCACCCAAACAGGAGTTCTAAACCAAACACTAAAGATGACTTACAACAGTGACTTCTTGTTAAGCAGTCTCTCTTATGCAGGAGCAACCACTAACTATAGCTACAACCAAGATAGTGAACCTACAAAGATTGGTGACTATGAGATTACAAGAAGCAATAAAAACAGAAAAGTAGTAGTAAGTGATGGTACATACAAACAGACCAAAACCTTTAACAAATATGGAGAGCTAACAAAACTAAAAGATAAAAGAACATTAGTAAAACTCTCTTACAACAAAAATGGTCAAATAGTTAAAAAAATAGAGAAGATAAAAAATAAAAGAGCAGTTTACAAATACACCTACGATAAAGTAGGAAGACTAACCAAAGTAAAAAAAAGGAAACAAAGTTGTAGAGAGCTACACCTACGACAAAAATGGAAACAGAGCCTCTGCAAAAGTCTATGGAAAACAAGTTATAGCCTCATACACCTTAGATGACCAACTAGAAGTCTATGGAGACAACACCAAACGGAACAACTATTTAATGAGTATGGAACACTAGGAGAGCTTAAAAAAGTACTAACTCCTACACAAACCATAGAGTACAAACATAATGCAAACAACCCCCTTTTACCCTGTCCCCTTTTACCGTTAATCTTAATCTTTTAATTAACTTTTTAACTCCCTTTTAACTTTTAAATAGTTAAAAATTCTTTTTATATAGTATAAAATTAACTATCATAATAGTATAATTTATAAATTAGAGTAAAAAAGGTTCATTTTATGCTAAAAAGAAGTATCTCTACCATACTAAAAACAGCCCTTAAAATCTCTCCAATAGTTTTACTAAAAGGTGCAAGACAAGTTGGAAAATCAACACTTGCAATGGAGTTTGGCAATCACTATATTGTACTTGATGATGTATCGACTCGTATTAATGCCAAAGATGACCCCAACAGATTTGTGGAGACATTAGAAAAACCTGTAACCATTGATGAGATTCAAAAAGTGCCTGAACTCTTGGAGTCCTTGAAAATTTATATTGATAAACATCGAAACAATGGTGATTTTTTGATTACAGGCTCTGCAAATATTTTAGATATGAAACAGACCAAAGATACACTAGCAGGTAGAATAGTTGAGCTAAACCTTTATCCTTTAAGCATAAAAGAGAGAGAAAATAAAGCCCAAGAAAATGTAGTTGACAAACTTTTTTCTTATGATTTTAATACAACAGAAGTAGAGACCAATAGAGTTGTAGAGGACATTCTAAAAGGAGGTTATCCTGATGTTCAAAATCTGAACTCTCCTTTAGAGAAAAAGCTTTGGTTCTCCTCTTATGTGAGTACCTATATAGAAAGAGATGCAAGAGACTTGGGAGAGTTTAGAGATATAGATAGCTTTTATAGGTTTGTCAATATTGTCGCACCTCGTAGTACAACCCTACTCAATAAATCAAAAATAGCCAAAGAGGTAGGCATACGCATTGAAACCGTTGAAAACTATTTGGTTATTTTAGAGCAGACCTTTCAACTCTATACCCTTAGACCTTTTTATGAGAACATAGGAAAACAGTTTGTAAAATCATCTAAACTCTTTTTAAATGACACAGGAGTTATGAGCTATTTCTTAGGTGTTTACACCATTGTACAGTTTGAAAGCTCTCGTTATAAAGGAGCATTGGTTGAGACTTTTGTCTTTAATGAACTACTAAAACATTGTGCTTTTACCATGGAAGATACAAAAATCTACCACTATCTAACCAATGATAAAAAAGAGATAGATTTTATATTGGAGCGAAACAATCAAATAATAGCTGTTGAGGTAAAGTCTTCATCAAAAGTAGGCAAAGATGATTTTAGGCATATTATAGATTATCAAAAGAGGTCATCAAAAGATATTTTTGGAATTGTTTTTTATATGGGTAACAATGTTTTGCATATCAATGAAAAGTGTGTGGCTTTGCCTCTGGGGTATTTTTATTAATCAATTTTTTCCTCACTATAAGGTGTGTTGTATTGGGAGATTGAATTCAGCTTTTCTTATGAAGATTTTTTTGTTTCACAACTAAAATAGAGCTATTATTAGGTGACAAATATAAGTCTACTCCTATAAATTTGCTATACTTACTTCATGAAAACATCAAAACAAAACATTGAAATTGTCATAATAGAAGATGAAGAAGACATACTTGAACTCTTAGAGTACCATTTTCAAAAAGCAGGATTTCAAACTATTGGCTTTGGTTCAACGCATAAGGTTGAACAGTTTTTAGAAGAAGAAAACCCTTCTTTACTTATTGTAGACAGAAATTTACCTTTGGTTGAGGGTTCAGAGTTTGTAGCTGATATGAGAGAAAAAGGGTATGATATTCCAGTTATATTTCTAACAGCTAAAGACAGTGAAGAAGCCATAGATGAAGGGTTTTTAAGAGGTGGGGATGATTATATTACTAAACCTTTTAGAATGAATGAAGTTTTGCATAGGGTGAAAGCTATTTTACGGCGTACAGGGGTTAGAGAACAAGCTAAATTAAAATATCGAGATTTACTTTTAGATGTTGAGGCACAAGTTTTAAGTATTAATGATAAAAATATTAAACTTACTAAAATGGAATTTAACTTGCTTCATACTTTTATTAAAAATCCTAATAAGACTTTAGAAAGAGCATTTTTAGTAGATGAGGTTTCTGCAGAGTCTCAGGGTAAGACCATTAACGTGGCGATTAATCGTCTTAAGAATAAGATTGACCCAGATGGAAGTAAAGCATACATTACTTCTGTTTGGGGGGTTGGGTATAAGTTGAGTTAAGATTTGTAATCTGCTCCAATAGCTTCTGAAATATGTTGATAGCCATCAGCTTTAAGTAGTTTAATTAAACCTTCATTTATCTCTTTTATCATGATTGGACCATTGTAAATAAGCATGGAATAGATTTGAATGAGTGTTGCTCCTGCTTTAATTCTTCTGTAGGCATCTTCTGCTGTCTCTATGCCTCCTACGGAGATTAAAATAGTTTTTCCGTAAAGTTCTTTACCTATGGCTTTAAAAAGTTCATACGACTTTTCTCGAACCAATGCTCCTGAGATACCACCAAAATCTTTGGCATGTTTGGTTAAAGAATAATCAATGGTTGTATTGGTCGCAATAATCCCTGCTGCACCTGCATTTACTGCTGAAGTACAAAGGTCTATGGCATCTTGGGCTTCCATATCTGGAGCGATTTTTAAGAAGATGGGTTGCGTTGTTATCTCTTTTGCCATGGTAAATAAATCGGTAATAAACTTTTCATTTTGTAAGTCTCTCAGCCCTGGGGTATTGGGGGATGAGATGTTAATGACAATGTAGTCACCAGAGTTTTTAAAGGTTTCCAAGAGCGTTTTGTAGTCATTTAGGGCTTCATTTTCAGGCGTGAGCTTATTTTTTCCAATGTTAATCCCAATAGGGTAGTCAAAGTTTTTTACTTTGCTAAGTTGCTTTAACATAAACTCTGCACCACGATTGTTAAAACCCATAGCATTTTGAATAGAACGGTCTTCTTTTAGGCGAAAAAGTCTAGGTCTCGCATTTCCAGCTTGAGGTTTAGGGGTGATTGTGCCTATTTCGGTAAATCCAAAGCCAAGGCTTGGCATGGCTTTGATGTACTCTCCATTTTTGTCAAATCCAGCAGCTAGTCCAATAGGGTTATGGAAAGTTTTTCCAAAAAGTTCTTGGCGTAATATTTCATTTTCAATAAAATAAGTATTTTTAAAAAAATTGGAAACAAAAGGAGTATAGGGTGCAATTTTTAGACCAAGTCCACCAAGGCTATGTGCTGTTTCGGGATTGACTTTGAAAAGAATGCTTTTAAGGGTTTGGTAAGAGAAAAGGGACATGAATACTCCAATAAAAAATTAGAGTATTATACTAGATTTCTAGTAAAAGTAGTGTAGAGAAAGTGTAAGCGAATTTAAAGTTGATATGGTGTTCATTTTACTAACAGAGAGGTAACGGTAGCTTAAATCTAAATCTATTTTATCATTTAGCAAGTAGGTTAGACCTGTATTTAAACCTAAACCATAACCTTTGTCGGTTACGGTATTGGTATGTTGTAAGAGACCAAGTGAAAAGCCAATATGAGGTTTAACAGGAAGTTCTTTAACTGTCTCTTGCAAAACTCCTCTGTCTGCTTCAAAGATGAGTGAAGTTAATGTATTGCTACCATTTTCTGAATAGTCAAGATTAAGTGAACTTCTCCACATATCTTTTTGAATTCCATATTTGAATCCTACTGAAGGAGCTGAAATTTGGTCATAGTTTACAATTGAAGTTTGAGCTCCTAAAAAACTATAACTTTTACCAGCAAAACCTATGGCTGTTAATAAGATGGTTGATAATATAATTTTATGCATAAGATTATTATATCATGAAAATATGAATTATTGAATTATATAGTATGGTTTTAATAAAAATAGTGCATAGAAAGAGTGAGGTCGCTTATTGAATCTATGTTATTTATTTTAGATGTGGATAAGTATCGGTAGTTCAAATCAAAATCTAAGGCATCATTGAAAATGTAAGCAAGTCCTGTATCTACTCCATAGAGATAACCTCTGTCTCTTATGGAACTCTGTTTGTCTTCTTCTTGCATGACTCCAAATGTTAGACCAATATAAGGTTTCACAGGACTATTTTTAAAAGAGTTTTTAAAAATACCTACATCTACTTGACTGAGTAGCATTTGTAGATTTCGTTTTGAACTGTCACCATAAGAGTAGAAAAAGGCTGTTCGGTATTTTCCTGATTGTGAACCATATTTTAGCCCAATATTGGGAGAGTTGACTCCATTAACAAAGGAGTTACCTGCTTGAATTCCAAGAAATGAATAGCTTTTATCTGTCGCTAATAGGGAAATCGATAATAAAGTTAATGATAAAAATATATTAAAAGTTTTCATAAAAGAATTATATCTTAAATAAACTTTATTTTTATATTTTAGTATTTAAATTAATTTAAAATTTAAATACTTGAAAATAGCCTATTCAAATGGCTCTTCGTAGTACCCATTTTTAAAGTATTTCGCAAACCACATGGCTTGTTTTCCTCTTCCTAAAGTAGCACCTTGTTTAAACTCCCAATCTAAAGTACATGTTCCAAAATAGTACTCATCAGGTTTGTTAAATAGTTCTTGAATCTCTTCTCTGTCTAAGTCTTCACAATAAAAAAGCTTTTCACTTAAATCATTTTTTAAAAATGCAGCACCATGACCTTGGTAGTTTATTGCTCCATCAGCTTCACTTTCATTAAAAAGTGTGTGTTCTTTTTTTAAATCAATTGTTACCATACGCTATCCTTAGATATAATTTTTGGCATTCTAATATATTTTAGATTAACATCTTGTATATTGTACTTTAGATAAGAAAGCTAAGATAGGTATCTGCTATAATTTCACAAAAAACTTAAGAATAATTGCGTATTGAAGGATTTAAGCCCATGGAAGAACTACAAAGGTATTTAGAGTTACACAAAAATGGTGAAATTCATTTTTCTGAAATTGTAAATATATTAAAACAGTATGATGAAGAGACATTCTCCGAAGCAATTAAGTTGATTCCTAAAGATATTTTGGGAGATGTTGCATTAGAGTTACCTGATCGATACTTTGATGATATGGTTGAGACTTTTGAAGCTAAAGACTTGGTTGAAGCTGTAAAAGAGCTAGAGAGTGATGACCAAGCTGATTTTATGCAGGAGCTTAAAGAGCATGATGAAGCTATGGCTTCGGAGGTCTTTGATAGTCTTGATAAAAGTGACCAAAAAGAGATTAGGCTTTTAGAGTCTTATGCTGAAGATGAAGCTGGTTCATACATGCAAGTAGAGGTTTTTACAGCCACACAAGATGAAGTAGTAGAAGAGGTAATCAAACGCTTTTCAAAACTTAAAAAAGCCAATGTTTTAGAAAATGTGCATAATCTTTTTATTACTACAAAGAATAAAGTATTACTTCATAGTATTGATTTGGACGATTTGTTAACGTTTGATTTTAAAAAAACTTTTGAGCAGAATATTGAAGCTGCTGATGAGAGTTTTGAACCTATTGTGGCACTCGATACAGAGAATATAAAAGAGGTAGTTAACACCTTTAAAGAGTATGATCTTTTTGTCATTCCAATTGTGACTAAAGAGAGAAAGCTTATAGGTAGAATTACTTCTGATGATATTCATGATATTATTAATGAACAAGCAACAGAACAGATGTATAACTTAGCAGGTTTAGATGATGATGTGGAAGAAGATGAAGAGATTTTTAAAGCAGGGAAAAAAAGAGCTTCATGGTTGGGGGTCAATTTGGTAACAGCTATTTTAGCTTCGATTATTATTGGATTTTTCTCTGAAATCTTAGACCAAATTGTTGCACTTGCTATTTTAATGCCCATTGTTGCATCTATGGGAGGAAATGCAGGAACACAGACTTTAACGGTTGTAGTGCGACAATTAACACTTGGTGATATCTCATCAAGTGATGCTAAAAGAATTATTTTTAAAGAAGTGAGTATTTCATTATTAAATGGATTATTATTTGCTATAATCATTGGTATAATCGCTTCTTTTTGGTTTGATGTAGAAAATTTGGGTTATGTTATTGGTCTTTCCATGCTAATTAATTTACTTTTAGCAGGTTTTTTTGGAGCAATGATTCCACTTTTTTTAGAAAAAATGAATGTTGACCCAGCTATTGGTAGTACGGTTATTTTAACAACGGTTACCGATGTTGTGGGTTTCTTTTCATTTTTAGGGTTAGCGACAATTATTTTACTTTAAAGGTTTATTACACTCAATGAGTTATCTTATACTCTTCTTTTTATTATCTGTAGGGATATCATTCCTCTGTTCTATTCTCGAAGCTGTGCTTCTCTCCATTCAAATGTCTTACATTTCAGTTCTTGAAAAAGAGCATCCTAAAACAGCTAAAATATTGCGTTCCCATAAAGAAAACATTAGTGAATCTATTGGTTCTATTTTGATTTTAAATACCATTGCTAATACTTTAGGGGCAACAGCTGTAGGAGCTCAAGCAGCTAAAGTTTTTGATGGTGATGTAGCGATGGTTATGGTTTCGGTGGTTTTAACTTTTTCCATTCTTTTCTTTTCTGAAATCATTCCCAAGACCATAGGAGCTATTTATTGGAAATCATTAGCTCCATTGGCTGGAAGAATTATTCAAGTTTTTATTCTTTTGACTTATCCTGTACTCATTATTACAACGTTTGTGACCAATAAGATTTCTAAAGGGAATGAACTAACAACGACTAAGGACGAGCTGTTAGAGAGTATGCTTCTTTCAGAAGATGAAGGAGTTATTGATGAAAAAGAGTCGGACTATATTGAAAATGTTTTAAAAGTAGACGAAAAAGAGATTAATGAAATTTTAACACCACGTTCAGTTGTTTTTTCATTAGAGGGAACACGAACCATTAAAGAGGTTTTAGAAACAGAACCAGAGATTTTCAAGTTTTCACGTATTCCTGTCTGTAATAAAAGCATTGAAGATGTAACGGGTATTGTCTTAACAAAAAAACTTTTTAAGCAGTCTTTGGTTGATGACTCTGTGACCATTGCTAGTATTCAAGACCATATGCATAGCATTCATGAGAGTTTACCTGTAATTAAAGCCATTGATCTTTTCATAAAGAAAAAACAACATATGTTTTTGGTCATTGACTCACATGACCAAACAGAGGGAATTTTGACGCTTGAAGATTGTGTTGAAACACTTTTAGGTATTGAGATTATGGATGAGAGTGATACCATAGAAGATATGCGAGACTTAGTGACGATTAATAAAAAGATTAAGCGTAGGAAAGAGAGGGAAGTTGATTAATGAATCAACTTCTTAATTCCCAAAAATAAAAACAAAGAGAGTGCCGAAACCAAAATAATAGAAGCTCCTGATGCCACATCATACTCATAGGAAAACCACAATCCAAAGAGGGTAAAAATAGAAGAGAAGAGTCCTGAGAGAGTCATCATGCCAAAGAGTGTACTTGAAAGTTTTTCAGCAATGTACACAGGAATGGTGAGTAAGGCAATCACTAAAATGAGTCCGACTACTTTAATGGCAATGACCACGGTTAAGGCTGAAAGTACCAAAATGAGGGTGTAGAAAAATCTTACATTGATGCCTCGTAAATTGGCATATTCACTGTCATAAGATACGGCTAAAATATCACGGTAGTAAAAAGTCATAATGAAAATAATAAGGGCTAATAAACTTCCCATAAACCATAAGTCAGACTGTGAAACAGCTAAGATAGAGCCAAAAAGGTAACTCATGAAATCAGCTTGATAGCCAGGGGTGATGTCAATTAGCACTACGCCTATTGCCATGCCCAATGCCCACATGAGACCAATGAAGGTATCCATGCGTTCACGGTCTTTAAGGGTAATGTTGGCAATAATCAACGCAGCCAATACAGCAAAAACAGAAGCCCCAAAAAAGATAGGTAAGCCAAAATAGACAGCTACTCCAATACCACCATAAGCTGTGTGGGCAATGCCCCCTGCTAAAAATACCATACGATTGACCACAATGAGCGAACCAATGATACCTGCAGCAATGGAGACCAATAGTCCAGCTAAAAGGGCATTTTGAATAAAGTCGTAAGAGAGGGCATCTAACATTGTGGCTCTTTTTTTTCTTTGATTTTATTAAAAAGTTCTACTTCACAAAAATGTGTAGAGGGTTCAGAACTTTTTGGTTTGAGGGCTGAGACATCATGGTAAGAGAGGGTTTTGTTAATGTGTACGACCTTATTTGCATAGTGCATAATGACAGAGATATCATGACTCACAACTATGATGGTTATGTAGGAGTTGAGTGACTCTAGCAGTTCATAAATCTGTTTTTGCCCCTCTACATCGATACTAGCAGTTGGTTCATCTAAAATCAAAATTTTAGGATGGGCACACAAGGCACGGGCTATCATAACGCGTTGGCGTTGTCCTCCTGAGAGTGAGCCTATTTTTTCATTGGCATAGGTTTCCATGCCTACTTGTGCTAATGCTCCTAAAGCACAACTTTTTTCCTCTTGGGCATAGCCAAAAAGAGGACGTTTTGTGCCAATGTGACCCATGAGCACCACTTCGATGACTTTGATGGGGAAATCGGTATTGACGTTGGTGTTTTGAGGGACGTAACCAATTTTGGCTAAGTTTTTTTGAGGGAGTTCTCCAAAGGTACGAATGCTACCATCTTTTAAAGGGTTGATACCCAAAATGAGTTTGAGTAGGGTTGATTTTCCCCCTCCATTTGGACCGATGATGGCTAAAAAATCTTTCTCTTCAACGTTTAGATTGATGTTCTCTAAAATCTTCTGTCTGTCATAAGAGAAAGAGAGGTTTTTGATTTCAATGATGGACATAGGTTTTACTTCTTATGTGCAATGGCATTGGCTAACATTTTTAGATTTTCAGCCCAGTTTTCAGCCAAAGGGGAGGCTTTGATGACTGCTATGTCTAAATTGTTAGCAATGTTTTTAGAAGCTTTATCTGAAAACTCGGGTTGGGTAAAAATAGCACGAACTTTAGCTTCTTTTGCTTTTTTGATGATGCTGACTAGGGCTTTCATCTTTGGCTCTTTCCCCTCTACTTCAACAGGGAGTTGTGTAAGGTGATAACGCTTGGCAAAGTAGCCCCATGAGGGATGAAAAACCATAAAAGGCGAATTCTTAGGGGTCTCTTTTAAAATCTTTTTTAGATGAGCATCAAGTGTATCTAATTCTTTGAGGTAAGCTTCATAGTTTTTAGTGTAGTAGTCGCTGTTATTAGCATCTAGTTTTACTAAGGTTTCATAAATATTTTTAGCAATTATTTTAACATTAATAGGGTCAACCCAGATGTGAGGGTCTAAGGCTTCATGCTCATGATGATGTTCATGTCCATGGGTGCATTGTTCATGTTCTTTGAGATGGCTTTTTGTAATGCCCCTTGAACTGTCTACTACAAGCATCTCTTTGTTTTGATGTTGAAATTTAGAGAGCCAAACATTTTCAAACTCAACATCCATAGAGAAGTAAACTGATGCATTCGTAATGGCTTTCATTTGTGAGGGTTTGGGTTGGTAGTTGTGAGGAGATGAGCCTTGTTTTACCATTACAGCAACATTGACTTTGTCAGCACCTATTTTTTTGACAAAGGTTTTTTGAGGAACAATACTTACAATAACATTTATTTTAGAAAAGCTTAGCGTACTCAAAAGAGATAATAGAAGAAAGATTTTTTTCATGGGTATCCTTGACAAAAAATTAGATGGAATCATAGCATAATTCTGTTAATAAAAATTTTTAATAATAAATAATAGGTTTAAGTGCTTTTGGCTATAATAACTACCAATTTTATAGCCATATATAATATAGTATAGCAAGAAGGAAGTTTATGAGTGAAGAATTTGAAAAGAATTTAGACATACAAGAAGTGAAAATTGAAGAGAGTATGAAAGGTTCTTACCTTGATTACTCTATGTCAGTCATTGTAGGACGAGCTTTACCTGATGTACGTGATGGTTTAAAACCTGTACATAGAAGAATACTTTTTGCAATGAATGAGCTTAATCTTTCTCATAGAGCTGCTTATAAAAAGTCAGCAAGAATTGTTGGAGATGTTATTGGTAAGTACCATCCTCATGGAGATAACTCTGTTTATGATGCTTTAGTACGTATGGCACAAGATTTCTCTTTAAGAGCTCCTCTTATTGATGGTCAAGGAAACTTTGGTTCAGTAGATGGTGACAATGCAGCTGCTATGAGATATACAGAAGCACGTATGACAAAGCTTTCAGAGGAGTTACTTAGAGACTTAGAAAAAGAAACAGTTGATTTTATTCCTAACTATGATGACTCTATGAGTGAACCAGATGTTCTTCCTTCTCGTATTCCCAATTTACTTTTAAATGGTTCATCGGGGATTGCTGTTGGTATGGCAACAAATATTCCTCCTCACCGTATGGATGAGCTGATTGAAGCACTGCTACATATTGTAGAGAACCCTTCTTGTGAAGATGGTGAACTTTTATCAATTGTTAAAGGTCCAGATTTCCCAACAGGGGGGATTATCTTTGGTAAAAAAGGGATTACTGATGCGTATACTACAGGGCGTGGGCGTATTAAAGTACGTGCTAAAACGCATATAGAAGAGAAAAAAAGTAAAGAGGTCATTGTTGTTGATGAACTTCCTTACCAAGTTAACAAATCACGCCTTATTGAAAACATTGCCCATTTGGTACGTGACAAACAAGTTGAAGGCATTTCTGAAATTCGTGATGAGTCTGACCGTGAGGGAATGCGAATAGTTATTGAGCTTAAGCGTGATGCTATGAGCGATATTGTTTTAAATAACCTTTTCAAAAGTACACAAATGCAAGTTACTTTTGGAATTATTATGCTCTCAATTGTTAACAAAGAGCCTAAAATTTTAAAACTTCGTGAAATGCTTGACTTCTTTTTACGTCATAGAAAAACAGTTATTATTAGAAGAACCATCTTTGAACTTGAAAAAGCAAAAGCAAGAGCCCATATTTTAGAGGGTCTTAAAATTGCTGTGGATAACATTGATGAGGTAATTAGAATCATTCGTGAGAGTGAAGACACTGAGACTGCTAAATTAGCATTGATGAATAAGTTCTCACTTTCAGAGATTCAATCACATGCTATTCTTGAGATGAAGCTTCGAAGACTGACTGGTCTTGAAGTTGAGAAGATTGAAAATGAGTTAGCCGAGCTTTATAAACTTATTGAGTACTTAGAATCTATCTTAAAATCTGAAGAGATTTTAAATGGCATTATTGTTGATGAGCTTAAAGAGATTGGTGAAACTTTCAAAACAGAGAGACGCACTGAAATTATTGATGACTATGATGACATAGATATTGAAGATTTAATTCCAAATGAACCAATGGTTGTCACCATTACCCATAGAGGCTATATTAAACGTGTGCCCGTGAAACAGTATGAAAAACAAAAGCGTGGTGGAAAAGGAAAAATTGCTGTGACGACGCATGATGATGACTTTATTGAACAGTTTTTTATCTCTTCTACGCATGATACTTTGATGTTTGTAACAGATATGGGTCAACTCTATTGGCTAAAAGTTTACAAAATCCCTGAGGGCTCACGAACAGCCAAAGGAAGAGCCGTTTTAAACCTTATTAATCTTAAAGCTGATGAAAAGATTATGTCTATTATTCCTACAACTGACTTTGAAGATAACAAAGGTTTAGCATTCTTTACCAAAAAGGGTATCGTAAAACGTACGAACTTAAAAGAGTATTCAAACATTAGAACTAATGGAGTAAGAGCCATTAACCTTGATGAGGATGATGCTATTGTAACTGCTAAAATCGTAATGCCTGAGACGAAATGGCTCTTTGTAACGACTAAAAAAGGTCAATGTATACGATTTAAAGTAGAAGATGCCAGAGAAATTGGACGCGTTGCACGTGGTGTGGCTGCGATTAAGTTTAAAATAGAAGATGACTTTGTATGTGGTGCAACGACCATTGAAGATGAAGAGTCTGAACTTCTTATGTTAAGTGAAAAAGGTATTGGTAAAAGAACAACAGCTTCAGAGTACAGAGAACAGAGCCGTGCAGGTAAGGGGGTCATTTCTATGAAACTCTCTTCTAAAACAGGTGATGTTGTGGGAGTGGTACTGGTAGAAGAAGACAAAGACATGATGTGTTTAACCTCTATTGGTAAAATGATACGTGTTGACATGGAAACCATACGAAAAGCTGGACGAAATACTTCAGGGGTCAAAGTGGTGAATGTTGAGAAAAAAGACATTGTCGTAAGCATGGCAAAATGTCCTAAAGAAGAAGCAGAAGAACCAGATGTTGTTAATGAGGATATTTTAGACGAAAATAATGACTAAAATATCACTTTTCCCCCTTTTGTAGGTTTAAAACTTTAAGCCTACTTCTCCTAAATTTCATATTTACTACTCTTTCTTTTGCTT
>JALWLW010000052.1:2661-4993 GCA_027081065.1 Campylobacteraceae bacterium | reverse complement strand
AGTCTTCTCTCACCTTTTAAGCCGAGATCAACACCAAGTCTTCGCTCTAGTTTTTCAACTGGACCTCTATATCTTGCCATTTGTAATACCTTTAATTATTCTATTAAATATGAATTAAATCACAAATAGTGATTAAACTCTTCTCTGCTTAGGAGGACGACAACCGTTGTGAGGTAATGGAGTAATATCTTTTAACCAAGTTACTCTAATTCCCTCTGTTGCACCAATTGACTTGACAGCTGTATCTCTACCAGAACCAGGTCCTTGAACTTTAATTCCAACTTCTTTGATTCCATGCTCCATTGCTTTTGCCATTGCATCAGCCACAGCTTCTGTTGCTGCAAAAGGAGTTGATTTTTTAGAACCTTTAAATCCTAAAGCACCAGCAGAACTCCATGCAAGAACGTTACCCATTTCATCAGTAACTGTAATTACTGTATTGTTAAAAGTTGCTGCTACGTACACAACACCTTTAGCAATATTCTTTTTTGATTTTTTCTTAGCCATTAATCAATCCTCGCTTATGCTGCGCCAACAGTTTTTCTTTTACCCTTACGAGTTCTAGCATTTGTTTTAGTCTTTTGACCTCTACATGGTAAACCACGTCTGTGTCTAAGTCCTCTGTAAGAACCTAAATCCATAAGTGCTTTAATATCAAGAGTTACTTTCTTACGAAGATCTCCCTCAACCATAACATTCTCTTGAATATTATTACGAATTAAAGCTGCTTCTGCATCTGTCAATTCAAAAACTCTAGTATTATAATCAATACCCGTTGCATCAAGAATTTGTCTTGAAGTATGAAGACCTATACCATAAATATAAGTTAATGCATACTCAATTCTTTTTTTCTTTGGTAAATCAACACCTGATATACGTGCCATGCTTATCCTTGTCTTTGTTTATGTTTTGGATTCTTGCAGATAATACGAATAATACCTTTTCGTTTAATAATCTTACAGTCATCACACATTTTTTTTACTGATGGTCTAACCTTCATGGGTTACTCCTAAGTGTGTTTTTGCACCTATACGCGTCTATGGTTAGATGAAAGCTATTCAAAAATTTAAGAAAAACTATCCAACCAACTC
The DNA here is from genome assembly GCA_027081065.1 of Campylobacteraceae bacterium. The sequence goes on along the minus strand of JALWLW010000052.1, from coordinate 3,902 downwards.
TTATATAATCAGTGCGAATTATATAAAAATTCTTCACGTAGATTTACACTAAACCTAGAGCCTGTCTATAATTTAGGTCGCGAATGGTAACAAAAATAAACTAATACTTCGCTTATATTTAATAAGAATAAAGGTTATTAAGTAGATTTTTAACTATTTTAATCTTTTCATTAATCTAATATAGTCACGTTTTTCAAATGCAGGAAGTGATACCATCATCATATTTGACTTAACATCTTTTCGAATAAGAGCAAATTCACCAATAATTGCATTATCTCCAATTGCAATACCATTGCTAATACCACAATCTGGTCCTAAGTAAACATTATTTCCAATTCTTACACTACCTCCAATACCAACTATTCCTGGGAGTAAACAGTGTTTTCCAATTTGAACATTATGTGTAATAACACAGTGATTTCCTATTTTCGTATCTTGAGCAATAATAGTATCACTTAACGCTCCTCGATCGATAGAACAATTTGCGCCAATTTCTACACCTTCTTCAATAACAACACGACCTAAATGAGGAAACTGAATATACTCCCCTTCTAAGTTTTTAATGTATCCAAATCCCTCTTGTCCAATGCTACAATTTGCACTAATAACACAATTATCTGAAATAACTGTGTCATTAAAAATCGTCACATTTGGATAGATGGTAACATTATTACCAATAATAGTATTTTCTCCTATCACAACATTTTCATTAATAATACAATTTCTTCCCATTTTCACACTTTTATCTATATGTGCAGAGGGATGAATATAAGTTTTTTTTGAAAAATCCATAAAAAAATGATTAATAATGAGCACAATGGCTAATTTTGGATTATTTGTAAAGATAACTGAAGAGTTTTGAAAGTTATGAGAAAATCCTTTTGGGACAATTAAAATATTTGAATGTAAATTTTTCAACTCTAAAAGATTATTAGATAGCCAACTGATGGAACTCTTGTTTGAATTGTTTAACGAAGAGATATTCGTTGAAATATTCTCTATACCATTATCTGAAAGATAAAGCTTTTCTTGTTTCAAAAAATCTATAAGTTGAGAGCTACTCACCTGTACATTGTTCTTTAACGTACTTCTATATACCATTATTCATTTCCAACTTTTTTCTTGGGAAATTTCAAAAAACCCATATTTCTTAATAAACTAACTATACTAATTTTTATTTCGATTATACCATATTTTTCACTTCTAATAAAAAAAAATAGTTTTTATTTATTTATATTAAA
>JALWLW010000052.1:0-2651 GCA_027081065.1 Campylobacteraceae bacterium | reverse complement strand
CTATTTATGTTTTCTTTGATTATATCTTTAATTCGCTTGCATAATCTGAATTACATATTTTTATTAAATAAATATTGTATAATTTAGAAACAAAAAGGAAAATTAATGTCAACAGAATTTATTTTAAAAAGTGTACCCTTTGAAGAGTTAAAAGTCGGCATGAGTGAGAGTTATTCTAAAACAATAACAGAGGAAGATGTCAATACATTTGCTGAAATATCAGGTGACAAAAATCCCATTCATTTAGATGAAGAGTATGCAAAAAAAACTATCTATAAAAAAAGAATTGCACATGGTCTTATGACTGCATCCTATTTTGCAGGCTTGGGTGGAACAAAACTTCCTGGAGAAGGATGTATTTACACTTCACAATCATTAAAATTTAAAAGACCTGTTTTTATTGGAGATACTGTGCTTGCAACCATAGAAATAATTAAAATAGATAATACTACTCGAAGAGTTGCGTTTAAAACAATATGTCGAGTAGACCGTAAAATTGTTACTATTGGAGAAGGAGAGGTGATTGTTCCTTAATTTCTTAAGTTTCTAATAGCTTTTACATAATCTCTCTTCTCAAATGATTCGATAGCTACCATTGTACATTTGAGATTAACATTCTTTCTAACCATTGCTGTCATACCAATAACTGCTTCGGTACCAATTGTAATATTCCCTCCAATGACAGAACCTGGTCCTAGGTAGACATTTGGCTCAATCTTAGTTCCTCCTGCAATACCTGCTTTTGCTACCATTAAGCAATTTTCACCTATAGTTACATTATGTGAAATATGGCAAAAATTATCTATTTTAGTATTTTTGCAGATACGGGTATCAAGTAAAGCTCCTCTATCAATACAACTGTTTGCTCCAATCTCTACATTATCTTCAATAACAACTCTACCAAGATGAGGAAACTGTATATAAGTACCATCTAATTTTGAGATGTATCCAAACCCCTCTTGTCCAATTCTAGTCCCTGAATTAATAATAACATTATTACCAATAACCGTATTAGGATAGATAGTTACATTAGGGTAGATAGTTACATTGTCTCCAAGAGTACAATTCTCTCCAATAACCACATACTCACCAACAATACACCCTTTACCAAGCTTAACACTCTTGTCTATAGTTGCTAAAGGGGAGATATACTCTTGTGTCTCTATCTCCATAAAAAAGTGATTAATAACAAAGGTAATTGCCAATCTTGGGTCAGGGGTAAAGATAATACTCTTTGAAGAGGAGGTATTTTTAAACTCCTCTCCAACTATTAAAATGGTTGATTTCAACTTCTCTATCTCATACGATGAGTAGCCTATCCAACTGAGTGAATTTTCATTTGAGTTCTCTAGTCCTGAGATGTTTGTTGCTCTATTATGCACGGCATTATCGTTTAGATAGAGTTTCTCCTCTTTAAGTAGCTCAATTATTTCGTCACTACTAACCTCTACATTCGGTTTTAATGTTGCTCTACTTTTCATTTACACTTCTCCTTATTCATAAATGTATCCATCGTACCAACTCTCAGGGTGTGTCAGTGTATGTAGTACTCTACAACCCTCTTGCATATGCTCTATGGGTGTTCTTCGGTCATCTTTTAGTAGCTCTCCATTCTCATAAGCTTTCCATCTTGTCCACTCGCTATCACTAACATATCGACAGTTTTTCCATAACTTATCATCATAGGCTTCATAGAGTAGACCAAAGTCACTTGCTTTATTGGTTTTCCAAAAGTCTAAATTGTTGTTTGGGGTCATATCTCCATGAGAGGCTGTTCCGTAGAGTTTGGTCTCAAAAATGGTTTCAAAAAAGGCTATCTCTCTTTTAAGTAGATTCTGTTTCTCTAATTGACAGTAGTGTTCTACATCTTCTAGTTCTGTATGAAGAGCCACTTCACAACCAATTGAGATTAAATCTTGCATTATTTTGATATTACCAATAGCTAAAAGATTATAATCAGGAGCGTGTAGCCTCACATAGATACTCGCTCTAATACCTAACTTTTTAAAAATTTGGTAAAATCGTCGAAGACGAGCAATCTTAAAGTCTACATCTATTCTGTTGACCAATACCTTTTTATCTTTATCATACTCATCTAAGAAAAACTCTTTAAGCGTAATGATTTGATACTCATGAGCTAACGCCTCTTTAAAAATTGTCTCATAATATTCATAAGTAAAATTATCCATTTAAAACCCTCTCTAACTCTTTTTTATTTGGGAAATTGACAAGAACTCCCATACCTTTTTTCTGATAGACAACCAAACTTCCAACAGCACAAGCAGACGCACCACCTTTTTTGACCACCTCTCCAAGATGTTCAATTCTTCCTGCACCACCATTGGCAATTACAGGGACACGAACAGAGTCAGTAATCTCTTTTATAAGCTCAACATCGTACCCCTCCCAACTACCTTCTCGCTCTACAGAGGTAATCAGTAGCTCTCCTACACCTGCATCTTCTAGTTTTTTTGCCCACACTACTACATCATCTTTCTGTTTCACGCTACCATGATGAGAGTAGACAGACTCCTTACCAAAAAAACCTCTTTTGACATCAATAGAGCCAACAACACTCTGATTTCCAAAGTAGTTAGCTATTTGAGTGACTAAATCTAAGTTTCCAAAAGCATTTGAGTTAATGACAATCT
>JALWLW010000051.1 GCA_027081065.1 Campylobacteraceae bacterium | reverse complement strand
GAGTCTTACCAAAGGAAAAGAAATGTTTAAAAAAGAATTGACACATATACTTAATAAACTGAAATATGATAATTTTAATCAAGAAGATAGTATAAAATTAATTTATATGTTTAGAGTTTGGAAAGTTTTATCACAAAGTCAAATAACTAATCAAGACAATTTTTTTGATAAAAATATAGCTGATACTTATACTGTTGATAAAATAATAAGAATTTTTAGTGAACTAGAATATCAATTTGATGTTTTTAAACTATTTAATCACTCTATTGGTCTTGCAAAATTATCAAATGAATCACTATTTTTAATTATACGATTTATAGCTCATCCAAAGTTTTTAAAATTATATGATGTATTAGCAGATTTTTTTAAAGATAAAGGATATTTAGTTCCAAATCAAATATCTAATCTTGCAGTAAAACTTTTAAATACGAACTATACAGAACTATATGCACCTTTTAAAGAGTCTTATCAAATAGCTTATCATACTGACAAAAAAGTGTATGCTGAGTCTCATGAAGATAGGTTAACCATTGAAATTATTAAAATTTTAGATGATTTAGATATAGAATATAAAAAAACAGATGTTTTGGAACAACCAACTTATCTTGACAATAATGAACTAAGAGAATTTGACTGTACTGTTTCATTTCCTCCATTTGCATTTAAACGTAAATCAGATATATTCAAAGATGATGTTTATAATAGATTTAAAATATACGAAGGTAAAGGCTTTTTAGATGTTGCGTACTTTGAACATAGTTTAGCTACTACAAAAAGAAAAGCCGTTGTTTTAGTAGCAAGTGGATTTACATTTAGAGGAGGTGTTGAAGAAAAATTTAGAAAATATTTAATAGATAATAACTATTTAGAAGCTGTAGTGGAGCTTCCTTCAAATATATTAAATGGAACTGGGACATTAAGTACTTTTTTTATTATTAATAAAGGAAAAAAGAGTAATGATGTTTACTTTTTAGATTTAAAAAATAGACAATTTATTACAAAAAAAGGTCGTAAATATCTACTTAATAATATTGATGAGATTATTGAAATATATAAAAATCGTAAAGAGCTAGAAAATATATCTTCACTTGTCTCTAATAGTGTAATTCATGAGAATAACTACTCATTATCTATAGGAAGATATATCTTTTCCAAAGAGGATTTAGAGATAAAAAGAGTTCTTAATGAATATAATAGAGAGCCACTTCAAAATATTGCATCTATAAAAAAATCTCCTGTAATTAGAGATGAAAAAGATGGAAAAGCTATATATGAAATAACACCTAGTGATTTTAAAACATTTGGGTTTACTTTAGAGTGTGGCAAAATAAAACATACTAAACAATATGGTATTGATACATTAATGCCTAATGATATTCTTATAAGTATGAAAGGAACAGTTGGAAAAATTGCTATTATAGGAGAGCTTAAAGAGCTAATGATTGCTTCACCAAATATTCAAATTATCAGAATAAAAAATAAAAATATTATTGAGCCAAAAGTTCTTTATATGTTTTTAAAATCAAATCTAGGTCAAAGTTTGTTAAAACGATTAAGCACAGGGACAACCATGCCTCAAATTACAACAAAGGATATTAAAGTATTAGAGATACCAATATTAGAGAGAAACAAACAAGAAGAGATAATCAAAAACTTTGAGTATGAAGTTAATCTATTTAAGGAAATTGAATCTATTAAAGAGAAGATTCATAAAATAAATCATAATTTTTTAGGAGATTTTAACAATGAGTAAAAAAGAAAAATTAATTGAGGCTATCAAAAATAATCCCAAAAATGTAAGATTTGAAGATTTGAAAAAAATCTTAGAGAATATAGGATATACAGCTGTTAATAATGGTGGTAGTCATTATGTTTTTACTAAAGAAGATTCTATATCATTAACTATTCCATATAAAAAACCTGTCAAGGTAATTTATGTGAAACAAGTGATTAAGATAATTGAAGAGGAAGAAGGGGAGTAGTCTTAAAATTCATTAAACAAAAAGACAAGAAGGCTTTGCTGATAACGATAGCTTATCATTATCAGCTAAAAGCTTACTTCATTTGGAATTTTACCTCTACTTTATGCCACAGGAGTTGGGTCTGAAATTCAGTATCCTTTGTCGGTGGTGATTGTTGGTGGGATTATTAGCTCTACTGTGTTGACACTTTTGGTTTTACCTGTTGGGTACTTTTTGGTTTATAAGAAGTAATGGTGTGTATAATACCATTATTTAATCTTGATAAATATCAACTCTAAACCCAAAATTCAAAGTTATACTACTCCAAATAAAACTTAGGAGTTATCATGCAAATAGCATCATTTTTAAACGACTTAGAATTTTCAGATGAACATGTGGTCATCAACCCTTTACTTGAAAGCGATTTTGGAAAAGAGATTCGCATTGCTTTTAAAGAGGGGCAGATGATGAAAGAGCATAAAACAAAGTTTCCCATAACAGTTATGACGGTTATAGGAAGCATTGAGTTTAGCGTAGGGGAAAAGATGGTTATTTTAAACAAAGGTGATGTCATTTCACTTGATGGAAATGTCCTTCATGAATTAAAAGCTAGAGAAAAGTCTGTTGTTCGGCTTTCTTTGCATAAGGGTGATAGTGTGGCTAGGGTTAGTGGGGTTTTAAAGCTATAATACTTTTATGAGAAATATACTTTGTGCTAATGATGATAATGCTACGCTTGATATCGAATCTATATTTATAATAAAAGAAAAAAGAGTAAAAATCTCATTTTTTATTAAAGGTTTATTGGCTGAGTATGTTTTCCCTTTAAAATCAGAGAAAAAAAGAGCTAATGAGTTGTGGAAAGCAACTTGTTTTGAACTTTTTTTGGCAAACTCTACAAAAGAAGCCTATTATGAGTTAAATTTTTCCTCTTCTTTGGCTTGGAATTTCTATTATTTAAGTGGTTATCGTGCTGAAGTTAAAGAGCTTCAAAATATCTCTAATCCTAAAATAGAAGTCTATAAAAGTGATAATAAATTTAAAATAGTACTTGAAATGGAAGTGGAAAACTTAAAAGAATTTGACAGTTATAATGTTGCGTGTATTGTATTAAACAAGAAAAATGAGCGAATATTTTGGTCGGTGCATCACCATTTAAATAGACCTGACTTTCATAATAAAAATAACTTTTTAAAAATTACATGACAATTTGACATATTTTAAATAAAAACAGTTATTTCATGTTAAAATACTTTCATGAAACAAACTACAGCACTTGAGATACTTAAATCTGGTAAAAATGTTTTTATAACGGGTTCAGCAGGTACAGGTAAAACGTACTTGTTACGCCAATACATTCAGTACTTAAAAGAACGACGTATTCACCCTACGGTTGTTGCTCCCACGGGCATTGCTGCTTCACATTTAAAAGGGCAAACAATTCATTCCTTTTTTGCTTTGGGCATTCGTGATACGGTGGTGGACAATGGTTATGTGGCATTTTTACTGGAGAAGAGCTATTTAAAAAGTAGGTTTTCAAAGTTAAAAGTACTGATTATTGATGAGGTTTCCATGGTCTCCCCTGAAATCTTTGCGTCGATGGACAAAGTACTAAGAGCTTTTAAAAATAATCCTGAGCCTTTTGGTGGGGTGCAAGTGATTATTTCTGGAGACTTTTTTCAGTTGCCACCTGTGAGCCGTGAGTTCAAAGAAAAACGTTTTGCATGGCAAAGCCCTGTTTGGAAATCTTTGGGGTTAAAAAGCTGTTATTTGCAAGAGAAATTTCGACAAGATGATGACCGACTAATCTCTGTGCTTGATGACATACGTTCAGGCGAAGTTTCACAAAAGTCTCAAAGAATTTTAGAAGAGTGTTTTCATACAGAGTTAGACGCTAAAGTACAAGCCACCAAACTTTTTACGCACAATGTCGATGTAGACAGAATAAACCTTGAAGAGCTAAATGCTTTAAAAGGAAAAGCCCAAACTTTTAAATACACCTCAAAAGGCTCTGTAAAAAACATAGAGAAAATCTTTAAAACAGCGTTAGTACTTGAAGAGCTGACTTTAAAAAAAGGTGCGATGGTTATTTTTATAAAAAACAATCCTGAAAAAAATTATGTAAACGGCACAACAGGTGTGGTGATGGGCTTTGAAGGTGACATTCCTGTGGTTAAAACCTCAACAGGTCAAAAGATACGCGTCGTAGCCGAAGATTGGACACTTGAAAATGACAAAGGTGAAAATGTAGCTACCGTCTCACAAGTTCCCCTGCGTTTGGCGTGGGCAATTACCATTCATAAGTCACAAGGAATGACACTAGATGCTGCACAAGTTGACCTTTCACAAACTTTTGAAGTAGGGCAGGGTTATGTGGCATTGTCACGTCTTAAAAGCATAGAGGGTTTAGAGCTTTTGGGTTTAAATGAGATGGCATTAAAGGTTGAGCCTTTGACTCTGCGTATTGATGAACCCATTAAAAAAGCATCGTTGAAAGCCAGTGAAGAGATAGGTAGCTTTTCTGAAGAGGAGTTAGAAAAAGCCCATGTAAACTACATGAAGCGAATTGGTGGCTTAACGAACTTTTTACAAATAGAAGATGAAAAAAAACTTTTACGTGCTGGAAAGTCTTCGGTAAGTTCTGACATTCCTACGCACATGAAAACAAAAGCTTTAATGGAAAGCTGTGATACAGTAAAAGAGATTGCTAAGGCTAGAGGGGTAACGGTTGCTACGATTATGAACCATTTTTCTACGTTGAAAAAAGAAGATGAAAGTATTGATTTGAGTCGTTTTAAACCTAAAAACCTTCCTGAAGAGGCTATTGAAAAAGTTGTTTTAGCATTGGAAAAAGAGAAAAATATGGAAAACTTTGGAGATGATGGAAAGTTACGATACAAACCCATTTTCGCTGCGTTAAATGGAGAAGTTTCTTACGATGAGATAAGAGCTGTCATGCTTTTTAGAGTATAATATTTTTATGAATTATTTTAAAGCTTTTTTTCTTTCTTTTTTTGTCTTATTTAATATTTTAT
>JALWLW010000050.1 GCA_027081065.1 Campylobacteraceae bacterium | reverse complement strand
GTAAAGTTTTGTTCTAAAATTTTATAGGATGTTTCCAATCCCTCAATGGTTTCTATATTTGTACTCTTAATGCTCTTTAACGCTTCAATCTGCTTAACTTGAAGTTCAAACTCTTTACTCAATGCTTCAAAACGTGCTTTATACTTTTCTAATACTTTTAACTCTTCTAAGCACTTAATAGAGTGTTTCTCAGAAGAAGCTAATTTTGTCTCCAAATTTAAAATAGTTTGCTCTTGTTCTGCAATTTTATCTTCATAACTATGATTTAAAGAGACTTGTTCAGCCAAACGTTCTTCTAACTTTTTAAACTCTAGCTTTAATCCATTATGGAGTGTAATAATACTCATTTTTTTTGCCTTCTCATCAGCTTCTCCACTTTTACATAAAAAACGTCCCATAAAAAGACCAATAATTGACGCTATCAATATAATAGCTATTAACTCTAATTCTAAATTCCACATTTTATTTTCCTTTATTTTCTATGACTTTAAACTCAATTCTTCTATTTTTAGCACGTCCCTCTTCAGTCTCATTGGAGGCAATGGGTATTTGCGAACCCATTCCTTTTGCACTTAAACGTTCTAAAGGAATGCCTAATCCAAAAAGTTTTGCCACAACAGATTTAGCACGACTTAGACTTAAAGCTTTATTTTTAGCATCATTACCTAAGCTATCAGTATGACCAATAATCTCTATGTTTACATTCGGACAAAGCAAAGCGATATCAGTTAAGGATTCTAAAAGTTTATGATTACTTGCTTTAACAACAGACTTGTTTGATGCAAATTCAATTTTTTCTTTTTCAAGTAACGTGTTAAACTTCTCTTGACATACCCTAGCAGTAGCATCTAAAGCTACCATATGACAATGGATATGAAAGCCATCAACATTAAAACTTTTTAAACTTTTCTCTACTTCTATTCGTGCTTTTTCTGTTCTGATTTTTCCAGATATATGTAAAGTTTTATCGCTAATGGTTACTAAAGATAAATCAAACTTTTGTACCTCTTTAGCAACAGTAAAAATAAATGCATCCCAAGATTTTGGCTCACCAACTCCAATCTCTATTTTATCAATAATATTAGTACCATAAAAATTAAAAATTTTTGTTAAAAGTTCACGTTTACGCTCCTTAGAAGGCATATAACCTTTTAATCGAATGCTTTTACCATCATAAGAAATTTTCATATTATAGGGAGAAATGAACATGGGAGAAATGTTATTTTCAACAGATCTAACACCTTTTACAGTTTTTGTTAAGTGTACTGCTTGTTTATTTTCTTCAAAAGTTGGAGCTAGTCCACTTAAGATAACATCTCGGTTCTCTACCCGTACCGAAACCCAAGAAAGATTTTCTTTTTTTAAGATTTTTTCAACTCTTTGCTTTAATTCATTAGGAATTATTTTTGTGTACTTAGGGACAACCAAAATAATTAACAATAAAATTAATAATAACCCAAAGAGTTGTGAATAAAAAAGTCTACTTTTCATCTTTGTCCTTTACTTTAGTGACTTTTGTCATTTTTTTTATTTTAGAAGTACCAAATAAATTAGGCACTTCTTTTATGTACATATCTTGTTTAGTATTAGGAAAACGACTGACTTCAATCTCTTGTTTTGTATCAGGGAACTCTTTAACATGTACATTTGAACTGGTCTCAGGAAATTGGGTTATGCGAATCTCTTGGGGAGGTAATTGTTCATGATTCATGGTAATATTTTGTTCTCTTGTCATCGCAATCTCAATTCCTGCTTCATAAAAGTTTAAATATATCAACTCCATCAATTCTCCTTTTACTGAACCTTTATCTTCTGGGTTAGCAATCCAACATTGCAAACGAAACTGTAGGCTATATTGTTCAAAGCCAATCATTAAAGCTTTTATTTCTTGATTTTGTGCTACTTTTTTTGCCTTATTCGCCGAAGAAATTAAAAGTGATTTTACCACTTCAACATCTTCTCCAAAGGCAACAGAGACATCCAATTGTATTCGAATACCAAAATCTTTAGAAGAAGATTCATTGACAATTTGTGACGTTCCCATAATAGTATTTGGAACAATAACCTCAATATTATTTTTAGTCACTAAACGGGTATTTCTAAGTCCTATTTGGCGTACTCTTCCTTTTAAATTTCCTTTAACATAGACCACATCCCCGACTCTATAAGGAGCATCGGTTAAAATTAAAATTCCTGCGATAATATCTGAAAGCGTATCTTTTGCAGCCATACCTACAGCCATAGCCCCAATACCTGCTCCTGCTAAAAGTGCTGTCATGTCTACATTCCAAATTGAAAATACTAAGTATAATCCAACCGTATAAAAAGCGATTAACGCTGTATTTTCAAAAAGTGGTAAAGTAGACTCTTGTACTACATGTGCTACCTCTTCATTTGCACTTGAAGAAGAAGCATTTGCCATTTTATGCAATAAGGTGCGAATAATCTGTAAAAGAAAGCCAACAAAAGAGAGTAATAAAATAGATTTTATTAAAGCTGAGACAATAAAGTTCATACTTTCCGAAAGATTTAACATACTTATACCTAGTAATATAAATAAAAATAATATAAGTTTAAAAACAAAAGAACGTAAACTATCCATAAGGTCATTATCTACAGCAAAATGAATTTTCTTAGCAATGGCTTTCATTCCTTTTGGAATATAGGTACTTAAAAGCTTTGCAATAAAATATCCTACAATAAGAGTCATCCCTATTTTGACCAACATCATAAAATCAAAATTATGCCAACTATTTAGAGTTTTACTATAAAACTCTTTTACGTAAGCTTCAATCTGTTCATATGATTTAAAAAGAAAAGCTTCTAATTGCTCCATAAAATATCTCCCTTAATAACTTAAGATAATAGTATAACTAAAAATTGACATAAAATATTATGTTTTTTTTTAGTTTTTTATATGAAAAAGATAAATATAAAGCTGTATATTTGCTTAAATTTATTAGAAAATACTATAAAAAACTTTAATTTAAAACTATCTAAAACTATAAGTTTTATACTATACTAATTAAAGGTTTCATTAGGGAGTGAGCATGTTAAGATTATCAAAAACAAAAAAAATAAAAACTGTACTTTTTATTATTTTTTTACTAATCACACAAAATTTTGCCGAATCAAAACTGTGTCAAGGTATTATAAACTATCAAGTTAAAAAAGATAAAAATAGTATTCATGGTACATTGAACTGTAAAGGCTCTACTAATGTTGGAGCATTTTTAAACATATGGGTACCAGAGTTTCAAAAGCTTTATCCTTCTGTTACCTCATCCCTCTCCTTTCATGGTTCATCTGATGCTATAAAAGGATTAATGAATGGTTCTATTAACATTGGGGCAATGAGCCGAAGGATTAAGAAAAAAGAACTTTTAGCATTTCAAGAACTAAAGGGCTATAAACCAACAGAAATAAAAGTTTCACTAGATGCTTTAGCCATCTATGTAAACCGACTGAATACACTTAATACCATTACCCTAAAAGAGCTTGATGCTATCTTTTCAATACAGAGGAAAAGAGGATATCCCCAAAACATAGAAACATGGGAAACCTTTAATGGTAATGCTGAAAAAATTAATATCTATCTCTTTGACAAAAATTCAGGAACACGTTCCTATTTTAAAAAACACGTACTATTAAAAGGTGACTATAATCCTAAAAATATCATAAGTGAAGAGCTCACCACCACCAATCAAGTGGTTGAAGAAATAGCCAAAGATATTAATGGCATAGGATTTGGCTCAGTGGATATACAAAATTTTAAAGTCAAAGCACTCTCTTTATCAAAACGTAAAAACTTTCCCATCTATGCCCCCTCTGATGAGAACATTAAACATGGAACTTACCCATTAAGTAGATTCTTTTATATCTATTTAGATGTTCCTCCTGACAAACCCATTCCAAAACTTTTGTATGAGTTTTGTAAGTTTATTCTCTCTTATGAGGGGCAAACCATTGCTATTAGAGCAGGAGGACTTTCTTTAAGTCCCAAACAAATTGGAATAGAATTATCAAAAATGAGGAGAGAATAAATGTTAAATGAAGGAAAAATAAAACTTTTTCATAGAGTTAGTGTCAAATCAAAATTTTTAATGATGATACTGGGTATTGCAGTCACTTGTATTGCAATTATTGGCTTTCAAGGTCTACACTATGGTAAAGCATCACTAACAAAAAGCATGTATGACCACCTAACATCATTACAATCAGCACGAACCCAACAAATTGAAAACTATTTTCATAACAAACGTAACCTAATGAAGACTTTTGCTTCACAAAACAGTGTTATTAATGCAATGAGTGAGTTCTCTGCTGGATTTAATCTTTTAGATACTTACAACATCGGTATTAATAAAGAACAATCAAGTAAATTACAAAATTTCTATAAAAATGATTTCACAAAACAACTTAATCATAATTCTATTGAAGAATATAGTTTCACCACCCTATTTCCTAAAGAAGATGTCGTTCAATACTTACAATATCACTATATTGTAAATAACCCCTCAAAAGTAGATAAAAAAGATTTAATGGAGTCAGCTGATGACAAAAGTTATTACTCAGAGGTACATCAAAAATTTCATGTAACCTTACGCGATATTGTACGAAACCAAGCTTTTCATGATTTATTTTTAATTGATGCTAAAAGTTTACATGTCATCTACTCTGTCGCCAAAGGAGTTGACTTTTCAACCAATTTAAATAATGGTCCTTATGCCCAAAGTTCCTTGGCTAAAGTTGTAAGACAAGTTATTTCTAATCCTAATAAAGGTGAGGTAAAAGTTTCAGATTTTAAAAACTATAAACCCTCACGTAATTTACCACAAGCTTTTTTTGCTGTGCCTATTTATGAAAAAAGTGAGCTTATTGGTATTTTAGCCACACAAATTTCAGTTGATAGCATTAACAATATTACCACAGGTTCCAAAGATTGGATGCATGATGGTTTAGGTAAAAGTGGTGAAGTTTATCTGGTTGGAAGAGACTATAAAATGCGTTCAGATGCTAGAAAAATCATAGAAGACCCTCAAAATTTTTTTAAAGACTTAAACAAAACAAAATTAAGTCTTGAGCATAAAAAAATGATAATAGCCATGAACAGTACCATTTTAAATCAAACTGTTAAAAGTGAAGCTGTTAAACGTGCAACAGAAGGAAAAGAGGGAACAGTTGTTACTAAAAACTATTTAGGCAAAAAAGTATTAAGTGCTTATGCTCCTTTAGATATTGAAGGGTTAAACTGGACAATTATTGCTGAAAAAGAGTTAGAAGAAGCAGAACAACCCATTCGAGAATTTCAAAACTCTTTACTTATTTCAGCTACTGTCTTAGCCACACTTATTACCTTTTATGCCATTTGGTTAGCTTATACTTTTTTAGCACCTATTCATAGTATGGCAAATGGGGTAAAAAACATCATTAATAAAAAATCAACTTCAACCATTAATCTTAAAAGAGATGATGAATTTGGGGAACTCTCTAAAAATATTGATAAAATGATCGATACCATTAATGAACAAAAAGCTTCTTTAAAAGAAAAAAGTAAAGAAAATGATGAGTTACTACTTAATATCTTACCTCAAACCATTGCAACAAGGGTTAAAAATGGTGAAAAAAACATTGCTGAGAGCATCCCAAATGTCGCTGTACTCTTTTCTATTTTACATGGTTTTGACCAACTCTCTCAAAGCCTTGATGCTAAAGAGTCTATTAAACTTCTAAATGAACTCATTAATGAATTTGACAATCAAGCACAAATCTTTGGCATCGAAAAAATCACCACCATTGGTGACTCTTATATGGCTGCAAGTGGGTTAATTACCCCTAGGCTCGATTATGCAAGACGTATGACTGAATATGCCATTAAAATGTTTGAAGTAGTTGACCTGTTTAACCAACGCCACAAAACTGTCCTGGCACTTTCTATTGGTATTGATGCTGGTGAAGTCATGGCAGGAATTGTAGGTAATTACAAGTTTGTTTATGACATCTGGGGTGAAGCTGTTAATGATGCCAATCATATTTCACATGAAGCTGAAGAGAACACGCTTAGAATCAGTAAGATTGTTTATGAACAGTTAACCAATCAAGAGCTTTATCATCTCTGTGAAAATAGCAGTGAAGAGACTTATAGTATTGTATTTAATGCCAAAAAGAGTTAATTATGGGTGATATTCTTACAACCTTACCCCAAGAATGGAAAACTTGGGGTGTTCTAATTATCTTCGGTTTACCCATGGCAATTATCGTAGCAGGAGAACTGTTACTTTTTTTAGAAAGACGTAATTCAGAATTTATTCCCATTGTTCATAATATACGAAATATTCTATTACCCAATTTAGCCATTTATTTAATACTTAGTAAAATTATGAAATTGAGTTCAGATTCACTTTTACTAAAAATATCGGCTACTTTCTTCTGGTTGGTACTCATACATTCTGCCCTAAAGTTTATTAATACCTTAGTCTTCTCCGAAGCTTTACCTGAGAATATCAAAGCAAGAATTCCAAAACTATTGGTTGATTTTACACGAACCTTTTTAGTTCTATTGGGAGCTGCTATCATCGCTTCTACCGTTTGGGGTGCAGACTTAGGAAGACTTTTAGCAGCCCTTGGGGTTGGGTCAGTAGTTTTAGGTCTTGCCTTACAAGATGTATTGGGAGGACTTTTTTCAGGAATTGCTCTGCTTTCCTCTAAACCTTTTATGGTGGGAGATTGGATTTGTATTGGTGATAAAGAGGGACAAGTAGAAAACATTGATTGGAGAGCTGTTACACTTGTTGACTTTGCTGGAGACTCCTTAGTCATCCCAAATTCTGCCATTGCTAAGGAACAATTTAAAAATTATTCACGTCCAACACCCATACATAGAGAATCCGTTGCCTTTGACATCTCTTTTGATGATGCCCCAAATAAGGTGAAACAAGTTTTACTAGAAGCTGCTTATGAAACAAGTGAAATTTTAAAAGAACCAGCACCCCATGTTGCCCTTATCTCTTATGATGAATTTTCAATTCGCTATGAAATACGTTACTTTATTAATGACTACGGTAGAGTAGCAACTATTCACGATGATTTTATTACCCGTATATGGTATGCCAATAAACGTTATGGCATTACTTTTCCAACAAGAGCCCATGAAGTTTATAATTTTGATGGTGTAAGCTCCTCCAAGAAAGAGAAAACCCCTCAAGAGATTTTAGAACTCTTTAAAAAATCAAAAATATTTTCAATAACCGATACAGAGTTGTTAGCACTTGCAAAATCTTCTAAGGTTCATGATTTTGGTGTTGGTGAATGTCTACTACAAAAAGGTACAATAACCGATAAAGTCTACCTCATCTTAAATGGGGTTGCAAAAGAGCATATAGAAAACAAAAATAACGAACTACTTCATGAACATCGTTTAAAAAGTGGTGACTTGTTTGGTCTGGCTTCATTGGTTCGTAAAGAAGCCAGTTTGGTAACAGTTTGTGCCTTGTCTGACATTCGTGTTATTGCTATAGAGATTCAAGCAATGCAGGAACTTCTGAAACAGAACCCAACTGTCGCACAAGCACTTGAGGACATGGCTGATTTACATGAGAAAAAAATAGAAAAAAGTCTATTTTTAAGTTAAAGGAATATAAACCAATGAAAAAGCCAATAATTATCATTCTCCTGATTATTTTAATACTTTACATTACGGTTATTCAACGTGTAACCGTTAACAGTGGTATGGAAGCTGTCATCATTAAAAAACCTTGGTTTTCAAAAAAATCAGGGGTCGAGAGTCAAGCCATATCGACAGGTACTATTTGGGCTGTTAAGTCAAGTACGGTTAAACTTATTAGTCTCAAACCTTTTGAAATAAGTGAAGAGTTTTCAAATATTTTAAGCCTAGAAAACATCCCCATTTCATTTACCATAAACATGACTTTTCAACAACAAAAAGGAAAAACCCCTTTTCTCATTCAAGAATTTGGTGAAAATAATGAGTGGTACAAAACAATTCTCTTACCTAATATAAAAGTTAATATCGAGTCAGCTATAAAATCAAATAGCTTTCAGACCCTACTAGAAAATAAAAATACTATAGAAATACTTGAAAAATCTACATCACTTTATATTCAAAAAATTTTAAAATCTAAAAATATTCCCATCAACCTTTTAGAGTTTCATCTAAATAAGATTACACCTCCACAACAACTCATTGAGGTTGCTATAAAAACAGAAATCTTAAAAGAAAATGCAAAAACTAAAAAAGAGGAGATAAATCTTGAACTTTTAAGAAAAGAACTTGCAGAAACAAAAGCAAAAGCCGATAAAGCCTATATGCTTACAATGAATATGTCCGTACAACAATATCTACGAATGAAAAAACTTGAATTAGAAGAGAAAAAACTTCTAAATCAACGCTACGTCATAGATCAAGCAAAAGATTCTAATGGTAGCATTCACATTGAAATCAATATGAGATAATAATAATTTATAAAATAAAGATATAATAAGTTAAATCATAAAAAAGGATTATAGATGTCATTAAGTAAAAAATTAGTAGCAGAGTTCATTGGAACATTTTGGTTGGTCTTTGGAGGTTGTGGTTCAGCTGTGTTAGCAGCAGGTTTTCCAGAACTGGGTATTGGTTTTATAGGTGTTTCTTTAGCCTTTGGTCTAACAGTTCTTACTATGGCGTATGCCATCGGTCACATTTCAGGTTGTCACTTGAATCCTGCTGTAAGCATCGGTCTTTGGTCAGCTGGTAAATTTGAAAAAAAAGAACTCTTACCCTACATTGCGACACAAGTCATTGGTGGTACAGTAGGGGCATTGGTGCTTTACCTCATTACCACAGGTAAAGCTGGTTTTGAAGTGGGTGGTTTTGCCTCTAACGGTTATGGTGCATTGTCTCCTGATGGATTTAGCCTAACCTCTGCCCTACTCATTGAACTTCTCTTAACCTTCATGTTTCTCTTCATCATCTTAGGTTCAACGTCCGACAAAGCACCTGCAGGTTTTGCACCAATAGCTATTGGGCTTGGGTTAACACTCATTCACCTTATCTCTATTCCTGTAACCAATACCTCGGTTAACCCTGCAAGAAGTACAGCTGTAGCATTTTTTGCAGACACAGCAGCACTTGGTCAACTTTGGCTCTTTTGGGTAGCTCCTATTGCAGGTGCTATCCTTGCTGGTCTTCTTTGGAAATGGTTAAGCTCTGAAAAAGATTAATATCACCCTTTAGGAGTTTTTACTAACTCCTAAACACGCAACTCAAACACAATCTCCTCAAACATCTTCCCATTAATCTGTAAAACCAATTTATGTTCACCACTGTAAAGTTTTCGCGTGGTCATATTGGCTTTAAAAAGATGTCTTTTACTTAGTTTTACACTCTTTCCCTTTTTAACATCTAACTTCTTAATCTTATGCACTTTAGGAGTCAACTTCCCTGCTTTTGTCTGAAAATAAAGCACATAATCAACCATCAAAGCTTCATCAGCTTCTGCTTTTATGTCAAAAGAAAACTCTAACGCTTCCCCTACTTTAACAGCTAAACTATTAACCTTAAAATTCTCTATCGCAATAGCAGGATTAGCCCCATAACCTAGCAATGCCAAAGCCTCTACATTCCCATCTTTTACCAAGGTTCTAAGTGAATGAGAGACTATAAAGTCCATCTCTTTTTCTTCTTGCTTTTTAGCGTCTTTCCAACGTTTAAGTGTCTCAATTACCAAAACAGCATCTAACTTAGCAATGTCATTTAAATGGTTCGCCACGGAACGTGTCACAAAACGCGTTTTGTCCATATATAAATTATCTAGTAAAAATATAGGTTTGGCATAATGCGTATTAAGTTTCTTACCCCAAGGCAATTTAGGTCTACAACCCTCAGATGCCAAACGCCGTTCATGATAATTCGGTGATAAAGAACAAGCTTCTAACATCTCAAAACTCTCTTTGGGAAAAAGGTTTATAAAATCACGAATGGCATACTCAACTGTAAATCGTTTGGTCATTTCAGCTAAGGCTTGTAGCGAAAAATCTAAATGCTCTTCAGAACATCCAAATGTCGCAACAAAATCACCATAAGGAGCATAAATAAACTCTCCAAAATCATCATCTGTTTTTGTGGGGTCAAGCTCTTTTGGAAGAGCTTTTAACAAAATAGTTGTAGCCTCCACATAATCACTCGGTAAATACTTAGCAAACATGTCACGAATGTATGCAATGCGTTCTTTGAGTTCAAGCTCATCAAACTTATCTGTCACCTCTTTTTCAAACGATTCTTGTTCAAAAGCCCCATAAGCACCTTTTATTTCAGAAGCTATTTGATGTACCTTTTTGGGGTTAAAGAGTTCATCTTTTAATGAAAACTTCTCTGCCATAAACTACTACTTATTTTTCAAAAGTTCTTTAGCTTGTTTTACCCATGCTTCTCTTGTTACTCTTTTTGGAAATGCCATTTGTGTTCCAATCCAAAGTTCTTGTTTTTCATCCCAAGAGGCAATTTGTTCAAAACTATAAATGCCTAATTCATTTAATTTTCTTTCTAAAACAGGTCCAATTCCTTTAATAGTAGAGAGTTTATCTGCACCTTCTTTTGGTGCTTCAGTTAAAAGTATAGGTTTAACACTTGCTTCATTTTCTTCATCTTTTAAAACTTCTTTAACTTTTATAAGCTCATCAGAACTTGAAACATCTACTTTGTTATCTTCTGTTTCAGTTTCTTTCAATTCACTCTCTACTACTATTGATTCCGATAAGACTAGCTCTTGAGAGGAAGATTTATCTTCTCTGCCAACGTTATTGTTTATTGTTCCTCGTACGAACCAACCTACTACAAATCCAATTAAACCTGCTCCTATTAAATATACTATTATCTCTGCTAATAAATAACTCATTATTTTTCTCCTTTACTATTTATGTTTTTAGTCTCTTCTTCAGTTTCTATTACCACGGGTACAGTTGTTACTTGAATAGGTACGGGTACACTTACCGTACTTTGAGTAACACTAGGGACAACTGTAGTGACCTTAGGTACTGATGGAGTCTCTAGCTTTTTTTCTTTAGGTATTGTCTCTTTTAAAGTAACGGCAATCACTTCTTTTTTCTCACTTACTTTTACTACATCTGATGAAGATACTTCTACTTTTTTAATTATTTTTGGTTTATCTTGAACTACTTTGATAGATTTAACACTTTTTACAACAATAGGTCTAATAGGGGTAGGTACAGAAATTGTATAATGTGGAGATTCAACAACAAGCTGATTTTTAACACTCCCTACACCCTCTATACTACCAATTAAAGAGCTTATTCTAACTTTTTCTTTCTCTGAAATTACTTTTCCTGTTAAGATGATTGTGCGAGTTAAACTTAAACCTTCACCTTCTAACTTTGCTGTAACCCCGACTATACCTTTATCAGCAAATTTAGTTTCTGACTTGTTAAGTAAATCATCTTCAATTTTATTAGAAACTTCCAAAAAACTTAAATATGCTAATACAAAAATAAGTAGCATTCCTAGCACTATTTGCAATATCTTATTCATTCTTATCCTTCATACTATTATATAATAAAATTTTATATATCATTAACTTAATTTATACTTAATATAATAAAAAGTTATTTTATTTATTATTGTTAATAAAAATTAACGAACCCAACTTTTCACCTACACTCTTTGCTACCACCTCACACTTAACTTTAAAAAGGTGGTAAATACGTTCATCTTGAAGACCTTCTAAACATTCATAATTGCCCATACCTTTTGCAATAATTAAGTCTATGCTATTATAAAGTTCCATAAATTTAGTAGAAGCATGTGCATAAGAGAGCCCAGGGGTAATTACTCCAGAATCTACAATGAGAGCTACTTCATCCATGTTTAATGCATTTGCTTCAAACAGTGTGACATCATTAATAATCGGTCTTCCTCTTACAGCATAGTAAAGCTTTAAATTAGGATACTTTTGACGAATGACTTCTAAAAGTAACTTATCAAAAACATGTTCTCCTACATTGTCTCCAACAATCATAAATGTTTTAGCCCTCTCCAAAGATTTTAAAAACCCTTCTTTATCCTCACGTGCAAAATCTGTTTCAAATACTTTTTCAAATTCTAGAGTCAAGTCAAAATGATTTGGTGTTGCAAAATCAATAACATTACCAGCCACAGAAGCTTTAATTGCATCTGAAATATTATGAACTTTTTCTTCTACAGAAGGTAACAGATTTAAAGCTTCTTTAGTAGAGAGTTCTTTTAATGATTTATAGACATCTTCATTCTCTGCAAACAAAGCCAATTTCGGATATAAATCGGCTGCTGCAACAGGAGGGGATACTTCTCCATAAGTTCCAATAGATTTAGCAGCAACTTGCATCATCTTTTTAGATGTTTGTTCATCTAAATTAAGATTTTTTGCAACACGTAGAGATTGATTAAGAAGACAAGAGAGACAATCAGATTTTAGGTTCATTATAAGTTCTTTTTAAATGAATTATATCAAAGATGAGCCTAGCCAATATTAAGTTTAATTTTATCAAAAAAAATGTAGTATTTTAATATAAGCTAAATAAAAGTTTTAAACTGTTAATATTTATTAAAATAAAGTGATACTAATATAATTATGCAAATACATCAAAAAGAATTTATACATAACGAAAGCTATATTATTGAGCTAACAAAAACTATTTTACCATACAAGTGGTCTATTTTTATCATAACAATAATCACCATTTTATTAACAAAATTTTACCTCTATTTTATCCCCTCAACCTATGAATCTTATGCTATCATCAAAGTAAAAATAAATAATCAAAATCAAACACAAACAAAAGATTTACTTAGAAATAGTCTCAATACAGCCAATACTGTGGGTATTAAACAAGAGATGCTAACTTTAAAAACATTTAAAATCAACGAAAAAGCTTTAGAAAATGTTGATTTTTCTATTCAATACTATGAAAAAAGAGATTATAAACTTAATGAATTATATGGTAATGTACCCATAGAATTAAAACTAAATAAAAAAGTTAATTCTATTATCTTACAGAAAGAAATAACCCTACAACCTAAAAAAAATGGCTTTACTTTAGCCACAAAATTACTAGGAGAAACTGAAGTTTATCCTTTTAACCAAAAAATTAATACCCCTTATTTTTCAGGAATTATTACTAAGAATCACCCTTTTACACAACCTATTTATATTGTTTTAAATGGAGACAATCGTACTATCTATCAAAATATAATTACTAAAAGGCTCTCAGTAAAACAGATTGATTTAGAGGCAAATCTCATTAAAATTTCTTTTCAAGATAATATACCTCAACGTGCCAATGCTTATCTTAATGCCCTTATTCAAAGTTATATTACAGATAGTCTCTCAAAAAAAGATAATACTAATAATAAAGTACTAAGTTTTTTAGATATACAACTCAATAATATTAAAGAAAAATTAGAAATATCCGAAAATAAATTAGAAAAATATAAACTACTTAATAGTGTTGAGCCAACTGTCAAAGTTAAAGACTCTTTTAAAAAATTAAGTGCCATAGATTTGGATTTATCAGAGTTAACCCTAAAAGAGAAATTAGCCCAAAACCTAATAACCTTTGTACGTAATAATCGGAACTTAGATGCTATTGGGCCCACTCTTTTAGAGTTTAATGACCAAGCAACTATAAAATTTATTGACACCTTAGAGCAACTACAGCAAGAAGAAGATGAACTAAGTATTGAGTTTACAGAAAAATATCCAAAACTAATCAATATTAGAAAAAAAATTAAGAGAATTAAAAAGAAAGTTCTTCTGAATGTTCAAAATTTAAAATCTACACTTATTAGTAAACGAAAAAATTTAGAACAACAAAAAGAGAAATATGAGGCGATTTTAAAAAAATTACCCCAAAAAGAGAAAAAACTTATCTCTTTTAAAAGAGACTATGAAGTTAACTCAAGAATGTATACCTATCTTTTAGAAAAAAAATCAGAAAATGAACTTATAAAAGTAGCTTCTGTTTCTGATTATGAAATTATTGACTCGGCCTACACACCACCTGACCCAATCAAACCTAAACGTCTAATCCTACTTATTGTAGCTACCGTTATAGGCTTTATTTTGTCTATTTTCATTTCCTTACTACGTGCATTGATTATAGATAAGGTTGCAACGAAAAAAGATATTAAACTTATGACAAAACTACCTATTTACGGTATTATTCCTCTTTATGATAATGATATGTTTTCAACTCTAAAACTTAAAGAGGCTTATCACCAATTAGCTACTAATTTACAGTTTTCTAAAAAAGAGAATTCAGGAAGTATTATTCTAATCTCTTCTCATGCTCAAGGAGAAGGAAAAACAACTACTGTCGTAAATCTTGCAGGTGTTTTTCAAAATTCTGGATATAAAACTATTGTTATTGATTTCAATATGCATTCCCCTAGCTTACATAGGCACTTTGGTATTGAACAACAATATACTGGTATTAGTACCTACTTAAGTCAAAGAGATAATATTGGTAATATTGTCTTTTCCACCAATTTTCCTAATTTAGATATCATTCCAGCAGGACCAATTCCTCCTAACCCAGCTGAATTAATACTCTCTAAACGCTTAATCATCCTTTTTGAGACATTACAACAAAAATATGATTATATTATTATTGATACTTCTGCTTATAATCTCGCATTAGAGAGCTTATATCTTATGAAGTTTACATCTCTAAACCTTATTGTTATTCGAGAAAAGATGTCAAAAAAATCAACCATTGTTGAACTTGAAAAAATTATACAAGAAAAAAATTTACAAAATATAGGTCTTGTACTAAAATCTATTTTCAAAAAGAATAAAAAAGCTCAAAATAATTTACTACTCAATACCCCTACTTTAGTAAAAATACCCAGAAAAAGCTCTATAAAAACAAAACTATAATTAACATAAAACAACATATTGGCTATAATTTCACTAAAAGGATTTTTAATGAAACAAGTAACTTTATTTATCAATTCATTAACCTCTGGGGGAGCTGAACGTGTTCTCTCTATTATTGCAACTGAACTTGTCAAACAAAATATAGAGCTTCATCTTCTTTGTATCGAAAAAGACAATGTTTATACCCTTCCTAAAGAAGTGAATATTACCTATCTTTCAACATTAACCAAATATGACAGTAGTTTTAAAAAACTACTTTACCTTCCCTATTTGGGCTATAAACTAAAAAAATATATCCAAAAAAATCAAACTACTTTAATTCAAAGTCATATTTACCGAGCCAATTTTATCAATATTTTAGCTAAGATCTTTGGAGCAAAACATCAGGTTCAAGTCGTTGAAGTGACCAGTATTAATAATTTAAAAGAAGGTTCTTTTTCAAAAAAAATAAACTTTATACTTATTAAACTACTCTATAAACATGCTGACATGATTATTTTTAAAGCCCAAAGAATGAAAATAGAGTTTTTAAAAAATATTCCCAACATTAAAAAACATACGGTCATTAACAACCCTTATGATATTCAAAAAATCACCTCTTTAGCAAAAGAGCCTGTTGAAGATTTTAACTTTAATCCAAGCAAACAACATCTTATCAGTGTCGGTCGGCTCTCATCAGAAAAACGTTTTATTAATATTATTAAAGCCCTAGAAAACCTAGAGAGTAATGTTGAGCTTATCTTAATTGGTGAAGGAGAAGAAGAAAAAAATATCAAAGAGTATGTTTCTATACATAAACTTGAAGAACGTGTTCATCTTTTAGGTAAAAAAGAGAACCCTTTTAAGTACCTCAAGCAAGCCACTCTTTTTGTCTTAGCTTCTGAAGGTGAAGGCTTTCCCAATGTCATTATTGAAGCGATGCTTTGTGGTACGGCTGTTGTCTCCACAGACTGTATCTCGGGTCCAAGAGAAATACTCGCACCCAATACAGATATCAATTTTCAGCTAAGCTCAGGAATAGAATTAGCTCAAAATGGTATTTTGTATCCTGTGGATGATGAAAAAGCTTTAACCCTTGCCATAGAAACCATGTTAAGTAATGATGAAAAACGAAATGAGTACATAGCTCATGCACGTAAACAAAGTCACAAATACACATTAGATAATATTATTAAACAATATAAGGAAATTTTATGTGTGGCATAGTCGGATTCATATCCAAAGAAAAAAGAGAGAATACACTCAAAAAGATGGTAGAAACACAAAATCATAGAGGTCCCGATGACAACGGTATCTTTATTGATGAAAAAACAGGAGTACATCTTGGGCATAATAGACTCTCTATTCAAGATACCTCCTCTCATGCCCATCAACCTTTTACCAGTGACTGCGAGAATTATACCATTATTTTTAATGGTGAGGTCTATAATTTTCAAACAATAAAATCTGAGCTTCAAAAGCTAGGGCATCATTTTCGCTCCAATTCAGATACAGAAGTTATTTTATATGCCTATAAAGAATGGGGCATCGAATCAGTCCATAGATTCATTGGGATGTTTGCTTTTGTCATCTATGACAAAAGCAAAGCAAAACTTTTTTTACTGCGTGATAGAGCTGGAGTAAAACCTTTTTACTATTATGTCAAAGATAATGCCTTTTTATTCTCTTCAGAACTAAAATCTTTTCAAGAACACAACTCCTTTTCTAAAATCATTAATAAAGAAATTTTACCTTTTTATTTTCAATTTGCGTACATTCCAGCACCTCACACCATCTATGAAAATTGTTTTAAATTAAAACCTGCACACTATATCATCTATGATTTAAAAAATAGTAGCTATGAGATGCATCAATACTGGGATATTCATGATTTTTATCATATGGATAAGTTCCAAAAAGATGAAAAAAAAATACTCAAAGAACTTGAAAATTTATTAATTGACTCTTACCAATTAAGAATGATCTCTGATGTCCCTGTGGGGGTCTTCTTAAGTGGAGGCTATGATAGTTCAAGTGTCACGGCACTACTTCAAGACAATCAAAATGAGAAACTCTCTACCTTTACCATAGGCTTTGAAGAAAAAGAGTTCAACGAAGCCAATGATGCCCAACAAATAGCCACACTTTTAGGCACAAAACACCAAGAGAAATATTGTACCCAAGAGGAGATGTTAGCCCTTATCGAGAGCCTTTCTTTTTACTATGATGAACCTTTTGCTGATGATTCTGCTCTACCTACCATGTTAGTAAGCCAACTGGCAAAAGAGCAAGTAACCGTAGCCTTATCAGCTGATGGAGGGGATGAGATTTTTTTTGGTTATAGTAAATATTTTGCACTAAATAAAGTCATGCAAATACAATCATATAAAATTAAGTACCTCTTTTTAAAAACTATGGTGAATCTTCTCAATGAACAAAGCATACTTTTTCTAAATAGCCTTCTACCTAAGTCTAAAAAACAAGCCAATATCGTCACTAAATTCAATAAATTTAAAAGCATGATAAATGCTCAAACAAAAGAAGAGATGTTTATCAGAGCATCTTCTAAAGTAGAAGCTACTTTTCTTAATAAAATTTTGAAAGATGGTGCCTTTAAAAACTTTGAAAAAACTGCTTTTAGTGAATTTAATATGTTAAAAAGCCTAAACCCTCTTGACCAAATGATGGCAATGGACTACAAGACCTTTATGGTTGATGATGTTTTATGTAAAGTAGATAGAGCCTCAATGTCTGTCTCATTAGAGGGTCGAGAACCTCTTTTAGACCATCGCTTAGCAGAATACATGGCTAGAATTCCTGTAAACCTAAAATATAAGCAAAATAAAGGTAAATATCTGTTACGTGAAATATTAAAAAAATATATACCAACAAGCATCACAGACAAACCCAAGGCTGGTTTTACCGTTCCCCTTAAATCATGGTTACTCAATGAACTAAAAGAGACAGCCATTGATGCATTAGAGAGTAGTATTTTAAAAGAGGATGAAATATTTAAAGAGAAAGAGCTTCAAAAAGTTAGTAATGATTTAAAGAACAATAAAATTAAAAACCCTACGTTTATTTGGATGGTAATTATCTATGTTCAGTGGCGAAAAAGGTGGCTATAGGGAAGAAAATATTTACTATTTTCTTCCAAATATTTTAATGTGAAGAGAGTTTTATTTCATCTAAATCACCACCCGATGCCATAAAGGCAGAAATACTAAGAACTTTATTGTTTGGTTCAAGTATTCTTAAATACTTTTCAACATCTAAACGAACATGAAGTTTTTCAGTCGATCGACGCTGAATATCTATGTATAAAGGATAGGATAAATATGATCCCTCTTTAAAGGGGTCTGTTCCTTCATGCGTAAAGAATGGATCCCAAATCATTTTACGTGTCCCCTCTGTTGTTTCAACAACAACCCCAATAAAAAAATGTGGTTGCCATCTAACGCCACCTGCATCCAATTCTAAAACCTTTTGTGTACTATTGGACTGGGGGAAAACCAAACGATACTCAGAAGTATTCGTATAGCTATTAATCCATGTTGGTTTCAAATTAACCATTCCTTGATAATAATAAGGAGCAGTAGGCCCCGATATATGAATCCAATTTGGAGAAATAGTGCCATTAGCATCTTCATAAACAGTTGAAGTAACAGCTTGATTCGTTACCGTAAATGCTGCAACTGTTTGTGCTGTTAAACTATTATTATAAAATGCTCTAACTTCATAGTTTCCAGGGGCTAAACCTCCTGGATTATTTTCGGTATCAGGAAGAGCGTCTACTCCTCCTAACGAAATCTCGCCATTTATATTACCTTTAGTCTGCTTAAAATCAATAACATTTTCAAACTCATAACTTGCATCTGCTGGATAAATACCTATCCAATCACTGTTATTACCTTGCATATTACTATAATTAATATATATCAATTCATGCTGTGCATAAATTTTTTTATTTAAAACTAAACTAACACCAAATTGGGCTTCCTCTACTGAAAAAGGATAGACTGCTTCATCATTAAAAGAGTTATTGAAAAAGACACGTACTTCATAATCGCCAGCAGGTAGTGCAGAAAAAGTTTGTGTACCAGAGGTTAATCCCGATTCAATCCACT
>JALWLW010000049.1 GCA_027081065.1 Campylobacteraceae bacterium | reverse complement strand
GCTAACTGCTGTTGAAGTGTTGTATTGGTAATTAAAATATTTTCTATCTCTAACAGTGCATTTAATACCACCTCTTGATACTCTTGCCACGCTATTTGAGCTTGTAGTGATTTTTGTTTTGCCATAAGGTGTAACTGTTTCGCGTGAAAAATCGGTTGGGTAATGCCTCCTATAAATTCCCACAAAAGTTCCCCTGAAAATAGTTTAGAAATACGCTCCACACTCTTTGATGACCCCAAAGATAAATTGAACTGTGGTAGAAGTGCTTTATAGGATGCTTTTTCTAAAAAAGTTTGTGATTCAAAGGCTAAAAAAGCCTCTTTTACATCGTAACGTTCGCCTAAATATTTACTCGTAATCTTCATCTTTTTGCCCTCTAAAAAAATAGGTGAAATACCTTTTTTAACCTCTATAGACAATGGCGTACTAGGAGGCAACCCTCTATAAAGGTTAAGTTGTTGATGTGTTCGAAGCAGATTTAATCTACTGTCAAAAATAGCATTTTGGACAAGCTCTTGGGTTCGCCTTGTTTCCAAATAAAAATATCGCTCTTTGAGTCCTGCGTTGGAAGTTTCTAAATAGTGTTGACTTAAATTGGCATACTTTTCTAAAAGTAGCTTTTGGTTCTCTAAAACTTGAAATAAGTACCAATAGTTAATCCAATCAAGCGTAGCATTAAGCAGTAAAATTCGTTTCTGTTCTAAGTATCTGTTTTCCATCGATTCATGCTCTTTAACCATCGCTTCAAACTCATTAGAGAGTTTTCCCCATACATCGAGTTCCCAATTCATAAGCAACGCCATGGAGATATTCTCTTTACTCTTTTTTAAAGAAAAATCACCCGAGGGGTAGATGTTCTCTTTGCTAATTTGACTTTGTAACAAAAGAGATTGTTTCGTTAACGCCAATGCTTTTAGGTTGTTATTGTTCTCTAAAACCTCTTTGAGGTATCTCTCTAATTGGGCATCATTTTTAAAATGAAAAAACACCTTATGTTGTTGTTTTGTCCAGTTCGCATCCATACGCTCTTTGGGTTTAAGATGTTTAGAAAAGCTTGTACACCCCATAAAAAAAAGAAGTGAAAAAGCTATTAAAAACGCTTTAAAACTCATAGTTCAGCCCTGTACTGACAAATCTCATTTTTTGGTCATATAAGTTTATGTTTGAGTCTACATTTTGCATATTATAAGCGACAAAAGTGCTTAGGCTAGAGCTAATTTTGTATCCAGCATAGATATTAGCTCCATAATTTTTTCGTTGTTCAACTACTTGCTGAATAGGATTTTTCTTTTTATAATCAGCCTGTTCATAATTTAAATCTAGCCCATAAAAAAGCGTCTTATAACTTGAAACAATGCCTGTTTGCATATTATAGGCTTGATAACTATTGGCATCTCCTTTGGCTTTATTGTCTACAAAATGAACTTTTCCATAAAAGAGTGTTGTCTCATCTAAAGTATCTTCATACGAGAGACCCAAAGTATCAGATTTAAAAGAACGTTGTAACAAAGAGCGATTTTGAGCTGATAGGTTTTGAG
The DNA here is from genome assembly GCA_027081065.1 of Campylobacteraceae bacterium. Next base: position 3,507 of record JALWLW010000049.1, on the reverse strand, counting down.
AAATACCATGTTGGTCATTGGCGAGACTCTCTTCGTGATATTCATAATGAAAAGAAAAAGGTGTTTCCAAAATATTATTGATAGAAAATTCAAGAGTTTCTATATCAGAGGTGGTTCTTTTACTCTTTTTGTCTAAGGGGTCAATAAACCTTTTTAATATTCTTGTCTGTTTGGGAATATAATACAAATCAAACATGTCAAAACGAAGACCAATACCCAGCCCTTTTTCTATGGCAATCTCTGAATAAACGGAGAACTCACCAACTGTATAACCTAAATCAGCATTGATAAGAGGAGAGGGGTAAAATTGGAAATCTGTTTTGTTATCAAAGTCACCATAATCGGTATAACCTGAAAAAGAAGCTCCAATAAATGTTAAGCCAACATTTCCATGAAATCCATCTTGATTTTTACTAAAATCATGTTTGGTAAAAATCTCTTGTGAGAAAAGTGTTGTACTGCTTAAGAGTAGTAGGGTGTAAAGTATTTTAGGGTTAACCATAATATATCTCCTTTAGTTTTTTATTACAACTAAGAGTATAGAATGGTTAGTATTATTGAAATGTTACGATTTATTAACTATTATTAATTTTTTGCTATTATTATTTTTCTATTCAATCGGCACATAAATCTCTGTCTCTATTTTACTTAAGTCTGTCTCATTCCATGCATTTAAATACTTTTCAAACGCTGGTTTATCTCTAAAGGTGTAGTTACTTTTATCTATCCAAGTATAAAGTGTTCCCCATGCTTGTTCAGCAACACCATAGTCACCCATGTAAGCAATAACAGCATATTTTCCACCCTCTACACTTTTCACTTCAAATCCATAGCTTTCTAAAACATCTATCTCTTTTTTTGGCCAAGCTATGGCTGCGTCATAACGGATATTTGCTTCATCTGTAATGCTTGGGTCATCATGGCAAATACCTAATGTTTCAGCATTTTTTTCGCTTAAACAGACTTCTGTTGCTGGTGGATTTTTGGCAAAAACTTTTTCTAAATCATTTAAAGAATCACTTAACCTTTTCCATGCTACTTCTGAACTTTTGTCATAATTTCCTGTCTCTCTTGTAAAGACCACATGACACGCTTCTCTTTCTACGATGTTTATCTCTTTCATTGTTATCTCCTTATCAATTTCTATATCTATTAGTTTAAGAGCCGTTTTTTTGTATGCTGTGGGCGTTGTGCCAAATCGTGTTTTAAATGCCTTTAGAAACCCTGTTGGGGTCTGATATCCAGCATCGAGTGCTATTTCTATTATGCTTTTTTTGGCATACATCACCTCAGAAGCTGCTCTTTCGAGTTTTAACCTTGTGGCATACGACATCACCGACTCACCTATGTGTATTTTAAATATTCTACAAAAGTGAAAATATGAATACCCAGCTACTTTTGCTAATATCTTTACCTCTAATTCATCATCAAGATGTTTTTCAATGTAATAGATAACTTTAAGTATTTGTCTATTCATTTTTTTCCTTAGCTTTTGATAATAACAGTATAAACGATTTTATTTTTTTTGTCTCTTCCGTAAATGCTATTAATTTAGCGTCTCTAACGAGTGATTATCTCTCCATAAGATTTTCACCAAAAAATTATTTTTATCTTTTTTAATTTCCAAACAATAGGAGAGTTTTTGGCAAATAAGCTCTACCAATTTTAAACCTAAAGAGAAACTCACCTCTTTAGAAGAGACTTGCTGTTTAGAAATACTATTTTCAACAGAAAAAAGATGTTCTGAAAAATGCACTTTTACCATTCCCTCTTCGGTGTAGGTAAAAGCATTTTTTATTAAATTTGAGATAATAATAAAAAAGAACTCCTCTTCTACCTTTATCTCTTCAATTAAGCTAGTAAACTCTATTTGAACCTTTTTATCATTGAGTAGATAACGATGGTCTTCAATAATCTCTTGAACAAAAGGTTCTATTTTTATGAGCGTTTTTTTTATGGGTTTATTAGATTCTCGTGCCAAATAGAGCAATGCTGAAGAGGTTATTTTAATATTATTATTAGCTTTTAATGCACGGTTGAGTATTTTTTGTTTTAGAGGATGGGTATTGAGTTCATTGAGTGTGTCGAGTGAAGCTTGAATAATAAAAAGAGGGGTTCGTAACTCATGACTCACATGTTTTAAAAACTCTTTTTCTCTTTTAGCATACTGTTCAATGGTTACAATTTTATCTTTGAGTTCAAGGGCTATGTTATTAATCTCCAAAACAGAAAAGTCAATTTTCTCTCTTTGGATGGTACTTTTTTGAATTGTCTTTATCCATTCATGTAAATTTTTATAGGGTTGTGCCGTCCGATTAATCAACCATTGTAAAATCAAAAAAAGTAGAAGAAAAATAAAAAGTGTCGTCAAAGCAATACTAGAGAGACTCTGCATAAAAATGTCATCGGTAATCTCTTTAATATCTTTTTCATTATAAACACTAAGCAGATAATTTACCTTTCCCTCCATATTGATATAGGTGTAGAGATAGACCATTTTCCCCTCATCTTTTAGCATTTTTTCAACCATTACACCCTCTTTTGCCTCCTTAAAATTAAAAAGTTTTTTGTACTTTAAAGGAATATCTTCCCAATGGAGATAATAAGGTTTTAACGCCTTGTTTTGTGAGTTTTTCAATGTTCTAGCCTCTAATTCTGAAAGCGAAGAGATGGTTGTTTCGGTAACTTGAAAGGAGAGCAACAGCAAAATAAATAAAAAAGCAACAAAGAGTGAAGCCGAAAGCCAAACTGTTTGCGAAAAGATATGACGGGCAAATGTTTTAGTTTTCATAATTGAGCTTTTAAAACAATACCAACACGATGAATGGTATGAATATATTTTTGCTCACTATCTCCATCAATGATTTTTCTTAATTTATGCATCTGAACATTAAATGTGTTCGTATCCACATCATAACTCTCCCATGCGTACTCTTTTAATTCTAACTTAGAAACCACATTGGGGCTTCTTTTTGCCAATATTTCAAAAAGTCTCCACCCTGTAGGTGTTAATTTTAGAACTTTACCCTTTCGCTTAACGGTATGTTCACTAAAAAGTATTTCCAATTCACCAATAAAAAGTTGATTTATCTTTGGTTTAACACGTTGATGAAGTGCTTTTATTCGTGCATAAAGCAGAGGCATAGAGCAAGGTTTAGCAATATAATCATCAATTCCCTGCTCAAACCCATTAAGCTCATCTTCTAAAGTATCACAAGCCGTCAACATAATAATAGGGGTATTAAAGCCCTGTTTTCTCAATGTTTGAGCCACTTCAAATCCATTTTTATGGGGCAACATCACATCTAAGACAATCACATCATAATGGTTCATTTCAGCCATACTTATTCCCACATCACCACTATAAGCAAACTCACAATGTAGCCCTCTAAGTTCTAAAAACTCTGAAACAGCTTCTGACAAATCCAAATCGTCTTCTATTAGTAAAATATTCATAGTGCTAAGTTTACGATAAGATATATTACTGAAATCTTAACTCTGTACAAT
>JALWLW010000048.1 GCA_027081065.1 Campylobacteraceae bacterium | reverse complement strand
TTGGACATATTTAAACTGGTATGATGATTATCAGCTATTTGTTGAAAATTTTTTAGAATTTAAAAAGTATATGACTAAAAATCCAAATATAGATGAACTAGAAGATTATTGCACACTTTTTACGTCCCTTTATTCTTTAAAAGCATTAAAACGAGCAAGTTTAGAAAATTTAGGTATTGATATTGCTAAAGAAAAAGATGACATTCATTTATTATTAGAGAACACAGTAAAAGACCAAGAAAGACTAAGTTTATCATTATTTGCTAGAACAGAAGATGTTTTTTTACAATTAATTTATAGAGAAAAAAATGTAGATGAACTAATATCTGAACTTTCGGAGATTTTACATTTATCAAAAAATAGAATAGACTATCCATTTGAGATAATACAACGAGCTATTGAAGAAATATTTAGTAATCTGTTTCCTAATCATCAAGGCTTTGATTCATTAATTGATTTATTAGCAGAGATATCAGCAAAAAGAACTTCGGAGTTAGATGCAGGGTTTATTTTTTTACGTAGAGCTAGTCAAAAATTAGAAGCAGGCTTCTATAAAGAAAGTATTGTTTATTTTGGAAAATCTATAGTTAAAATAGCAAAAGAAGAAACCAAAAATTATCTTTATTTTGCATTACTTGGATTAGGAATGGCGTATGAGAGGCAAGGATTAATATGGGCTTCAAATAATTGTTATATGTCTGCCTGTACATTTGCTTTTAAATTTACAGATAAAAAGGGAATTCCTTCAGATAAAGTATACAATGTTGTGAAACAACTTTTAACTAATGAATTATTTATAGGTAGGATTCCTTACATATTTTTATGGAATGAAATGCTTTTAATTTTTGAAAAAGCTTTAAATATACTAAAAGAGGATGACATATTATATGATGCAACATTAGCTATTAGAATTTTATATACATATAATGTAGCTGATGACTATATAAGGTTTTTACCAACAATGTTAGAACATCAACTGTTACCTTTGTCATATGATATAGCCTTATACAAACAAGGTTATATTGAAGAAGTATTAGATGGACAAGATGTTATCTCAAATGAAAAAGACTTAAATGAACATATGACACAATTATCACAACAGCCTTTTGTTGAACAAATGATATATGATACAAATTTTATGGTAGATGACACACTGGCATTGTACTCAAATATATTAGGATGTAAATTTATAGTTAATTTTCCTAAAGATAAAGAGATGCTTTTTGTTGCTGAAACACTACTTGCATTTTTTGAAAGTTTCATGGCTACGTCAATGTCAAATGTTCATTCCCATAAAGAAAAAATTATTATTAATTGTATTGGGGATTCAAAAGAGATTAAGTTTGAATATAACGAAGAGACTTTTACATATAATTTTTACATACAAGATTTGATAGAAGAAATAAATTTACAATCTTATTATGAAGTTATTATGAAATTAACGATAGATATTTTAGGTAGAAACTTTTTAATGGATAATTTTGAAGAGCATTTTAAAAGTCTTTTTGAAACTGAAGAAGTACATGAAAGACTATCTCTTATTTTAAATCATAGAAATAATATGATAAATATTTTTGGTAATAATCCAAAGGTATTTTTTCATGATTGGATAGATTATTATAAGCCAGATGAATATCCATATAAAAGAGAAGAAGAAATTATTTTTGAGTATAAAAAAATTTCGAAAGATAAACAAGAAAAATATACAAAAAGTGATATTGATACAATAAGTCACAATAAAGTTAAAACACATACTATTATAAACGCAACATTATGGGATAAAGCAAAATGGAGAGGTGTAGGATTTGCATTTCATCCCGAAGATGGTTTATATATGTTATTAGCTTTTGATAATATAGAATACGGTAAAAAAATATTTGATAATTGGATACAGGATTTTGGTTTTTTAGATAAGGAAGATATTATTAATATAACAATTATAAAAGGTATCAATAAACAAGAACCATTTTCTTATAAAGTAATGATTCATAAAAATGAAAAATTTATTAAGTCTTCAGCCTCTGATGGGATTATTCAGATGATAACAAGGTTTCATAAAATGGATGCAAAAACTCCTGATAATTTAAATAACTTAATTTCAGGATTTAAACATTTTAAGAAATATAAATTAATACCTGCTTCAATGAATGGTAAGGGTGGTGTAGAGCCTATTTTTGATAAAGCTATTACTAAAATTTCTTTAATAGTAAAAGATGCTTGGGAAATAGGAAAAAATGATTTTGAAGTGGCTGTAATTAGAAAAGATGATACACCTATTATTCCGAAAGAGTATGAGGCTACGGCTCCAATTTTAGAAGTTATAAATCAGCTTAAAGATGAAAAATGATAACTAACCTAACCATCCACCTAACCCAAACAAGCACCCAAAAAGTAGGAACCCTAGCCCAAAAAGACAATAAAATCTACTTCGAGTACGACAAAGCGTTCCTAAAAACAGGAATAGAACTCTCACCCTATAAACTGCCACTAAAAGCAGGGTTGTTTCGTTGTGATGATGATACTTTTGAGGGGCTTTGGGGTCTTTTTGCTGATTCTTTGCCTGATGGTTGGGGGCGATTGTTGATGGACAGACATCTTCTTAGGCTTGGGGTGAATCCTCGTGCTTTGTCTCCTTTGGATAGGTTGGCTTATGTGGGGAGTCATGCTATGGGGGCTTTGAGTTATGAACCTGAACATGCTGTTGAGAGTGAGATTGAGAGCATTGTACTTGATGATTTGGCTAAGAGTTCACAAGAGATACTAGAGGGAAGCAGTGAGAAGCTACTTGATGAGCTGTTGAGTCTTAATGGTTCATCGGCAGGGGCTAGACCAAAGGTGTTGGTGCAGATAAGTGATGATTTGAAACAGATAGTGCATGGTAGAACAGCTTTACAAAAAGGCTTTAGCCATTGGATGGTGAAGTTTGCTTCAAGCATGGACTCCAAAGAGATAGGGGCGATAGAGTATGCCTATAGTCTGATGGCAAGAGAAGCAGGACTTGACATGCCTAAAACTGCTCTGCTAGAGGGGAAACATGGGCGATATTTTGCTGTGAAACGTTTTGATAAAGAGGGAGACAAACGCATACACATGCACTCTGTGGCAGGATTGACACATAGTGACTTTAGGTTTCCTACCTTGGACTATGACGACTTGCTACGCTTAACACTTCATCTGACCAAAGATGTGAAAGAGTTAGAGAAAGTATTTCGATTGGCTTGTTTTAACCTCTTTAGCCATAACCGTGATGACCATGCTAAAAACTTTTCATTTGTTATGGATGAAAAAGGCATTTGGCGTTTCTCTCCTGTGTATGATGTTACTTTCTCTTATGGACCTGGAGGAGAGCATAGTACGATGTATATGGGTGAAGGGAAAAATCCGACCAAAGAACACCTTTTTCAACTTGGCGAAAAATATAAACTCAAAGAGTATAGGGAGATGGTTAATAAGGTTGAAGAGGTTACAAGTAGGTGGAGTAGCTTTGCGAAAGAGGCAGGAGTGTCGGCAAGAAACTACTCTGAAATAGGTAAAATATTAAAAGAGGTGGAGAAGTAAACTTACCTCACCAACTCCTGATACCTCTTCAACAAATCAGGACTCTCAATAGACCCATGATGGTGAACCTGTTTGTACTCTCCCTCTACCAACTTATAAACTTGACTGGTACGAATGGCTAAATCTAGCTTTTCACCTTTGGTCTCTACCCACCCACGTTCTCGACCGATAGCTACAAAACCACCGTCTAAAGTTACAATTGTGTAGTCGTAAAACTCTACATAGACTTTTGCTTGACCTGAGAAGATACGGCTGTAGATGGTTTTAATCTCTTCCCATCCTCTTTTGATACCACCTAGTGGATTGTCCATGGCTATCTTTTCATTATTGAGCCAATTTTTCTGCATGAGGTTAAAGTCTCTTTGGTTGAATGCTTTGTAAAACTCTACTAAAGCTTCGTGCATTTTGTTGTTGTATTGTTTCTCTTCACCTGTGATTGGGGTTTGGATTGGGGTCATAATTGTTCCTTTCTTGACCTTTTAGTCAAGTAAAAAGATAACTCATTTGACCTTATGGTTAACTTATAACCTGAGTTCGACGGAATACCATATCCACAAAAGCCTAAAAATAGGTAAGATTGTCAAAATCAAATTTGTAGGACTAGCCGTTGCTAATTCAAAAATTTTATTTGGGGAAGATTGCCTATTTTTAGGCTTCCCTATGGGTTTTACGAGCTTTCCCATATGCTTAGACAGATTTTTTTGAATTAACCAGTTAGTCCTGCAAAAATCTGCCATTGCCTATGCAGTGCTTTGCACTCTCTTCGAGAAAAACCTCGTAAAATTGTGGATATGGTATTCCGTCGAACTCAGGTTTATAGAGTTTTCGCTATAATCACCTCATGAAAAAAGATACAAGAGAAGCACTACTAGATTCGGCATTTAACACCTTTTACAAACAGGGGTTTCAAGGGGCAAATATTGCGACCATTTTAAATGATGTTGGCATTAACAAAGGTTCAATGTACCATTTTTTTAAGTCTAAAAAGGCTTTAGGCTTGGCTGTGATTGAGGAGAGAATAGAGCGTAACTTGGTTAACAAATATGCTTCTGTTAAAAGTGTTGAAGAGCTTTTTGATGTTCTTTGCTCTGCTCCTAAAACTCTTGCTTATGGTTGTCCTCTTAATAAAATGAGTCAAGAGATGATTTATATTGACACTGACTTTCAAAAGTTGCTCTCTACTACGTATGCTAAATTTGAAACTTTAGTTCAAATGATTTTGGAGCAAGATGGGGTAGAGAGTAGTGAGTTGAAAGCTAAGCAGATTATTGCTACTTATGAGGGGGCTTTGATGATTTATCATTTGAATAGGAATGAAGAGGATTTTGTGTTGGTTTTGAGGGGATTACAGCAGGATATATTTTAATGGCTAACAACGAGCATACTTAGAGTAAGCTACCTAATCTAAAATAAAAGCCCAATAGTTTAGATACTCTTAGGCTCTTACGATAAGAAATTTTTCAATGCTGATTATTGGTATCTAAAATTGAAAATCTTCTCTAATCAATAAACTCCACT
>JALWLW010000047.1 GCA_027081065.1 Campylobacteraceae bacterium | reverse complement strand
AGTCGATTTATAAAAATAAAAAACTTATTGTTTGTGAGGGCTATCTTGATGTTATTATGTTTCATCAAGCTGGTTTCCATGAGGCTGTGGCAACGCTTGGTACAGCATTAACAGAAGAGCATCTACCCATTTTACGTAAGGGTGAACCTCACATTATTTTGGCTTACGATGGAGACAAAGCAGGAGTAGCAGCTGCTTTAAAAGCTGCTACTATGCTGACAGGCTCTGGTTTTGATGGGTCAGTCGTACTATTTCCCGACGGGCAAGACCCTGCTGACATGATTGCAGTAGGACAAGTACAAGAAGTGGCTAATTTATTACGCCATGGTCAAGCACTTATTCCTTTTGTGATTGAGATGATGGCGAAGTCTTATGATCTCTCTAATCCAAGAGAAAAAGAGGTGGCTTTTGGAGCTGTTAAGGTTTATTTAGACTCTTTATCACCGATTATTCGTGAAGCCTATGTGGCACATGCCTCAAGTGTATTAGATGTTAACATTGCTCTTTTTGGATCTAGTGTAAAGCTTGAAAATACAAAAGCACGTTTTAAAGAGGGGAGTCGTGATGATGTAGGGCAGTTGAGCATTATTAAAACTTTACTTGAAAATAAAGCTTTAACAGATAAAGTCTCAAATGTTATTGAGCCTTCCATGTTTGGGAATTATGCCTCTTTACTTGAAGCTGTGATTAAAGGTGAGCAAAACAGAGAACTTTCAGGGTTAATGTTAGATGAGACTATTAAGAGTATGGATGAAGAGGAGCTTTCTCGTTCTCTTGCTTCTTTTCTTTTTCGTTATTACTCTAGTGAATTAAAAAAGATTAGTACCGATAGTGCTATCTCTTTGCAAAAAAAGAGTTTTTTAATTCGTAAAATTAAAATGGATATTCTGCCACGTTTACAACGTGGCGAATTGGTGACTTATAAGTTTGTATAGGTTATATTATCAATATTTACTTGTATTTTAGATTGAAGTTCTTTAATTTTCTTTTCATGTTTTAGTACATCTTTGACAACTCTTTTTTGTTCTTCTAAAGAGTAGTTTGGAATATAAAAATTTAATAATTCATCAACTTTTACATACTTTCTGTTGGTACTACCACTAATATAGTTATCAAAATACTCTTGTACTTTTGGATTTCGTAATAATATTTCTAAAAAATATGGTTCAACTTTTGATTTATCTATTTTTAACATAGCAAAATTATTGGTTATAATACTCTCTTTGAAATCTTTTGTAATTACACCAAATGCACCATTTTTAGTATCTACTTTACACCAACAAAGATGGTCTTCTTGAGCATGGTAATGATTCATACTTTTACTTAATTCATATCCTTTCTTAGGCTTATTTTTGAGTCCCATTGCATAACTTTTTACGCCTAAAAGTTGATACTCATTTGATGGTTCTACTATTACTTTTTTATTAATTGGTTTAGATAGTATGGTACTTAACTTAATTAAATTACTGGTATTAAAAGTTATCTCTGCTAACTCTTTTGGTGGTATATATTTTTTACCTTGCAGTATATAACTATTTTTTTTGATTTTTTCTATGGGTATGCTAAGGGATTTTTTATTACTAGATTCAGTAAAAAAAATATCTAAGTCATTATCTTTACCAAGAATTTTTTTTCTATTTTTATCTAAGGAAAAACCATCATTTTTTACAAAATAAAAATTAACAAACTCATTTTGTATATTTTGTTTAACTTTTGTTAAATGTATGATGCTTGTTTGTACATTGGTATAAGGTTCAAATGTCCCACTTGGCAGAGAAATAATATTTTCTATTTTACAACTCTTATATATTTTCTCTCTTAGTATTTTATAGCTTTTATCAAATAAAACTTTTTCAGGAACAATAATGCCAATTCTTCCATTTTCAGAGGTAGCATCTATGGCTTTTAGACAATATTGAATACATATACTATTAGCATCAGATGTTGGTATATCATATAAGTTGCCAAATTCAGTTGTTTGTGAAAATGGCATATTTGTAATGATGACATCATATTGGTTACTTTCTGGATTCGCAAGTGAATCTACTCTTTTTATATTATTATGTCCATCACCAATTAAAATCATATTCATTTTAGCAATTTTAGCAGTTGTTGATATCTCTCTTCCAAATAGACTATTTTGTTTTAAAAAGTTAAGAGATAATTTATTGTTGGGGGCTGTTTTATATAGATGTTTAAATGACTCGATAAGCATACCCCCAGTACCACAAAAAGGGTCATATACTCTTTCTCCAAATTTTGGATTTAATAATTTGACTAAAAATTTTACAATATGCCTAGGGGTATAATACTCACCTAAATCTTTTTCACCAGAGTTATATGTTCTTAAAAAGTATTCAAAGGCATCCCCTTTAATATCAGATTCAATATTGACTAATTCAAGTTGGTCTAATTGGTTAATAATACTTTTTAGGGTGGAAGCATTTTTTATTTTTAATTCATCAAAGATAGAGTCATTGGCACTTTTATAGTATTCATCAAACTTTTTTAAGACAGTATCGTTAATGTAACTTAAAAGTTCATTCCCTGATTTTTTCTTGAAAAAATCCCATCGATACTCTTTTGGAATAATATTCTCTTCACTATTTTGTTCTTTTATCTCTTGAATTTCACTCATTAATTTTAAAAATAAAATATTTGAAAAGATACTAAAACGTTCATGCCCAGCTAATAAGCCTTCTTTTCGTAATATATTATTTGCATCTTTAAATATTTTAATTAATTCTGCTCTTGAGTTAATAATTCTCTTGCTAATAGTTGTTATATTGTCATTTTCAATAAATTTTAATGCAATATTTTCATCAAAAAATGAATCTACTTCTTCATTATTTAAAACTAAAGTATTACCAGTTTTAGTGTGTATTGCTTTAATAAGAAAACCATTAGTCGCAATAACAATAGGAGCTTGTATCTTTTTAGCGTAATCTGCTCCTTGAATTAATGCACCATATAAGTTTTTGTTTGGTCTTTTTGCTTCAATGACTATAAGAGGTATGTTACTGTTAGTTTTATAGAGTATGTAGTCGGGCTTTAAGCCTACTAATGCTTGTTTCTCACTTTTAGTTTTTGGTTGTTGTTTCCAAATATTACGATTTTTACTTTTTGGATTTTCTTCCCAACCTAATTTTTTTAATTGTAAGTCTATTAATGTTTCAACATCTCTTTCTATTGATTCATTTTGCATCTTTATTCCTAAATAAGTGATATAGCATTATTTTTAGTGTGTAAAAAATATGTCATTATGTAATATTTATTTTATATAAATTTCATTATTATATCTACTTTTCGATAAGCTACTAATGAACTATGAGGTTTATTAAAATATAGTTATATTAGATAATTATGGTGATGATATTATTTATTAATTTTTAATCTTCTTGATTTTTTCTTTCTCTTTTTATTGTCTGTGGAACTCTTCTTTAGTAAGAGTTGTTCTACTTCTCTTGCTAGAGAAATATAAATTAATAAATAGTAACGATTTTTTAGTATAACATGAAAAATTATTTAACTATCAAGGGACAAAATATGGCAGTAGAAAAAGCAAACTCTTAATGTCCTTCAAGTGCTCAAGGGGGAGACTTAGGAATTTTTTATCAAGGTCAAATGGTATCAGAGTTTGATAAAGTAGTATTTAACGATGAGTTACATGTGGTACATGGTTCTATTAAAACAGAGTTTGGATATCATTTACTTCTAATTACTAATCGTAATGGCTAAGTTTTAACTTTTTAATGAGCATGGTATAGTTATATTAACTGTATCATGCTCATAAATCTTCCCGAACAACCACGCTCTTTTCTATAAGAGAAATAATTTTCAACGTCACAAGCAGTGCAGACATGAGAGCATTCAATGTTTTTTGCTTTTACTCCAGCTTTTAATAATTGTTCTTTATTGATGTAGGGTAAATTTAACATATATTTTTGATTTTTTGTCTCATAGGCATTTGAAATATGTTTAAAATGTTGTGCTACATTCCAGTCTACTTCATAGCAACATTTTCCAATGCTTGGAGCAATACCAGCAATGATGTCTTTAGGGTTTGTTTTAAAGAGCTCTTGCATTTTTTTAACTGTTTTAAAAAGAACCTTTTGTTGTGTACCTTTCCATCCAGCATGGATAGCTGCTACTACTTTTGCTTTTTTATCCAAAAGTAAAATAGGAACACAATCAGCAGTTAATATAGTTAACATAATATTTTTTTGATTGGTAATGAGTGCATCACAATTTTCAATGGCATCATCTAATGAATACCAACCTAATTCTTGACTCTCTTTTACTATGTGTATGTTAGAAGAGTGTGTTTGGTTAGCAACAACAAAAGTAGTATTGGGAAATGCTTTTGAGAGTTGTTGTCGATTTTGAATGATGTCTTTAGGATTTTCTTTAGTATGTAAGGCTAAAGAGAAGGAGTAGGGATGGGTACTCTCTTTTTGTGTCACCAGATGGTGACACATTGTCTCTTTTTCTAGCTTATGAAAATGGTAGAAGTTATTTTTCTTTTGCAGCACAGAGTTTGTCATTGTAAAAACTTCCAAAAGGAATAAGTGACAATAGGGTTAAAATTCCCATCTCTTTGGCTGAAAATGGTGCTTCATCAGAGGCTTGGAAGAGTTGATAAAGAAATGCAAAAACAAAAATACCATGAATCATCCCTGCAAGCTTAGTTGCCATTGGGATTCCTGCAAAATATTTAAGAGGCATTGCTACAAAAAGTAAGATAAGAAAAGAGATACCTTCTATCTTGTTAATTAGACGAAATTTTTTGAGTTCACTCATTTGGTTGTTTCCTTGTTTGTGTTAATTTTGAAAGATTATAGCAAAAAGTAGCATTTATTTAGAATAATCCACAATTTCTGACTATTCTAGCTTAAAATAAATATATCAGCGTTTATTTTAATTATAAATATATATAATTGAGTTAAATAAAATTGATTAAAAGGATTAAATTATGGAAAGAAGAGGTTTTTTTAAACTATCAGGAACAACAGTAGCAGCGATTGTTATAGCACCGTCACTTATTACAGAGACACTAAGAGCAGATGACGGGTCACTATATACGACTTATGACAAGGTTATGCTAAAAGATAAAGATGGGAATCCATTAAAATCAGCAAATGTCGTAGAGCAAGAGAATTATGTATTTAATTTTCCTCATGTAGCAACACCTTGTATTCTTGTAAAATTAGATGGTCCAGCTGAAAAAGGTACAAAGCTTAAAGCAGATGATGGAACAGAATACATCTTTAAAGGTGGTGTAGGGAAAGACAAGTCAATTGTAGCATATTCAGCTATTTGTCCTCATCAGTTAACACATCCACAACCAGATACTACTTTCTTTCAGTATGTACCTAAAGGAACAAAAACATTGGCATACGATAAAGCTGTAGGTGGTGTATTTGTATGTTCTTCTCACTTATCTGCATTTACCCCTAAAGATGGTGGTAGAAGAGTAACTGGACCAGCAACTGAGGGTCTTACTCAAATTGTTCTTGAAATTGATGATAATGATGTGATTTGGGCTGTAGGTGCATTAGGACCAAACAAGTTCCATGAGTATTTAAAAGCCTTTAAGGGTGAGTTTAAAAAGTATTACGGAAACAAACGTAAAGCTAAAAAGCTTGTTAAAAAAGAAGCTAAAGTAGTAACGCTTAAAAACTTTTCTAAAGACATTCAGCAGTTCTAGTTAACTTTTAGAGGTAGTAAATATATTTTATTTATTACCTTTATAACTATTTATCATTAAAATTTTATTTTTACCTTTTTTATTTAAAACGGCTACTTAAGTAAACAATTTTACCCTGAACGAATTATCTCCATTTACTTATTATATTATATACTTTAATCATGTTATTATCTTGTAATTACTATTTCAAAGGTTGTATTTATGAGAAGATTTTTTATATTATTGGTAGTTGTCAGTAATGTGCTATTTGCAAGTGTAGGTGTTGTGAAAATCATAACAGGTAAAGTAGAGTTGAAAAGAGCCAAAAAGGTAATAGCTTTGACAAAAGGGACGACTTTAAATAATGGTGATATTATTATTACAAAGGCTAAAAGTTCAATTGGAATAACTTTTAATGATGGCTCACGTCTATCACTTGGAGAAAAAGCGACTTTTGTGATTAAAAAATTTAAGGTTAATCCTCGTAAGAGAGAATATGATGTTGACTTGAAGTTGAAAAAAGGAAAAGCTGTTTTTTCTTCTGGAAAGATAGGAAAATTAGCTCCTGAGTCTGTAAAATTTAGAATTCCCACTGGTATTATTGGAATTCGTGGTACAAAGTTTGCTGTAGAGGCAAAATAATGGGAAGAAGTTTTTTTGAACTTTTAATTATTCTTGTCACACTATTACCAATATTAGTACCTCAGCCTACTGCACCAGCAATACCTTTATCTACAGTAGAAGAGAAGCCAATAACTACGGTTGTTTTATTGGACAATGGAAAAAAACAAAATGCTGTTAATGTTAGTACAGATAAAGGAGCTAGTAGTTTAGATGCTATTGGTGCTTATGTTGATATGGATGATAAAAATAAGAAACCACCAAACCCTAAAATGATGTCTCAAGAGGAGATCAGTAAACGTTTTGCAAGGGCATTAAGTGCTTCTCCTAAAAAACCTAAAAGCTTTTTTCTCTATTTTCAACCTCATCATTTAGCCTTAACAGCTGAGTCACAAAAGACTTTTTCAAAAGTTCTTGAATTGATTCATAGCTTAGAAGAGGGAAACATTGATGTTATTGGACACAGCGATACCTTAGGAGATCATCAATTAAATTTAAAAATCTCTTTAAAACGTGCAAAATATATAGCCAGTTTAATAGAGAAAAAAAATATTAAAAATATTAAGTTAATGGTTAAAGCTTATGGAGAAGAAGATTTATTAATTGAAACAGCAGATAATGTTTCTGAACCTAAAAATAGAAATGTGGAGATTTATATTAAATAATAGATGCTAAATTTAAGTAAAGGTATTTTTGTTGTTGCGTTATTATGTTTGATGTATTTCTATTTTTATACAAGTACGTATGTTAAAAATTTAGATCATAAAATGTATGATTTTACAACAATCTTTCTGGATAAATTTAAAGAGCATGATGGCTCTACTTATAGTGTTGTTGTTGATATTGATGAAAAAAGTATTAAAGATTTTGGACAATGGCCTTGGTCAAGGGTTATCGATGCTGAATTAATTAATAAAATTAGCAACATGTCTCCCTCTGCTATTGGTGTTAATATTCTTTTTCCCGAAGAAGATAGGCTCTCTCCTTTAGCAATACAAGCTTTTTATCAAAAATATTTTAATTTAAATATTGATTTAAAAACGTTGCCATTATCTTTACAAGATAATGATAAAATTTTACATCAAGCACTTGAACATGCTAATGTAACGCTTCCTATTTATTTACAAAATGATTTTCCTTCGGCAAAGCATTGTGCAACCATGAGCTATAGAAACAATATTTTTACAAAAGTCAAAACCAGTTTTGAGTTAGAAGAGCTATTATGTAATCATGCTGTCATTCAAAATAAGATTCAAAACTTTGGTTTTATTAATGCCTGGAGTGATGATGATGGTATTTTTAGACGTTTACCTCTTTTTATGCAATATCAGCAAGAGGTCTTTCCCTCATTTGCTTTGGCTACACTTCTAAGTTTTGATGAAAGCTTAGAAGTGAATCAAGAAGAGGAGATGGTTTTATTAAACTTTTCTCTAAATCAACCAAAAGTTATATCAGCTTCAGATGTATTAAATAATCAAGTACATCAAAGTGATTTTCAAGGGAAAATAGTTATTGTAGGCTCTTCTGTAGTTGGTTTAAATTTAAAGCACCGAACATTACATGGAAGAAATATCTCAAATAGTATGATTCATGCTATGTTGATAGACAACCTATTAAGTGATACTTTTTTGGTTCAACCAGAGATATATAAGCATATTAATATGTTACTCTCTTTGTTTTTTATTTTTGTTGTGTTTCAATTATTTTCACGTAGAAATTATTTAAATATTATGATACTTATCATAGGGGTGGTTATTATAAGTACTGTATTTTTAATGTTAATGTATTTAAATCAAATTTATATCTCTATAGGTTATTTTTGGATTCCATTTATCTCTTTGTTTGTTTTTTTGCTTTTGTATCATCTTCGAGTAGTAGATAGAGAACGTAGAGAACAAGAAGTTTTTTTAGTACGACAAAGCAAATTGGCTTCAATGGGTGAGATGATTTCTCTTATAGCACATCAATGGAGACAACCTTTGTCTTCGATTAATGGGACAGTACTTAATTTGGACATAGATTATCGTAAGCAGCAATTGAATGCTTTAAAATTTGATACTTACTTAAATGATATTGAATCAACAACAGCCTATTTATCTCAAACCATTAATGATTTTAGTGATTTTTTCTCCAATAATAAAAAGATGCAACGTTTTAATATTCGTCATGTCTTACAACAGGTTGAATACCTATTAAGCATATCTTTACCCAAAGATATTACTGTCATATATGAACTTGATGAAGAGATTGACTTGTATGGACATAGCTCTGAACTGGTTCAATCACTTTTAGTACTTATTAATAATGCTATTTTTGCTTGTGTCCAAAATTTAGAACAGATAAGAGAAGGAAGGATTAAGGTACGTGTTTTTAGAGAAGATAAAATAGCTATTTTGTTAGTTGAAGATAATGGAGGAGGCATTAAAAAAGAGAATATTAAGACAATTTTTAATCCTTATTTTACAACCAAAGAGAAGCATAACGGCACAGGCTTAGGACTTTATATTTTAAAGCTTATTGTAGAGGAGAGTATGAATGGTAAGGTTGCTGTAGAGAATGGAAAAGAGGGGGCTATCTTTTCCATTAAAATTCCTATGGGTAATAATGTTTAAATAGCATATCTTTGACGTTCTTTTACCAAATAATCACCCACTCTAAAAGCATTCGCATAGATGGTCCAAGTATAGGTCACTGAACCTCCTGTAGGCATGAATGAACCATCGGTTACAAAAAGGTTTGGCACTTCATGGGCTTGACAATATTTGTTGAGAACCGAGGTTTTAGGGTCATTACCAAAACGACACCCTCCAGCTTGTAAGTTAGGAGGAGGTGCAGGAGAGATAGAAGAGCTAACCTCTTTAGCTCCCATAGCTTTTAAAACATTTTCAGCTTTTTTTGCCAAATATTCACCTACTTCAAGGTCATGTTTATGAGCTCCAGTTCGTATGTTTGCTACAGGGACGCCATAGCTGTCTTTGTATTTTTCATCAACTGAGACAAAGCAGTTGTCTGTAGGTAGCCAGTCATTAAAGACTTCAAAGTTTAGCTGTTTGGTTTTTTTGAGTTTGTGGTAAATTTTCTCTTGAAGCTCTTTTCCCCAAAGAAGTTTACCCCCATCAAAACGCTGTTTACTCGCTTGGGTCATGGGGTTGGCATGTTCAAATAAAAAGTCTACAATGCCTCCTTTTTGCTCTTTGCCATCCTCTTCATAAAAGTACCAATCACAAAGGCTTCGGTTGACAAATTTCCCCTCAACCATGAGTGCTTTGAGTGCCATTGAGTTCTCATCAAATTGTCCAGAGCCCACACCTCCTGCTGAGAAGAGTAAGTTTTTCCCTACTTGGTTCGCATTGTTGGCTAAACCATTGGGGAAGTTCTTAGATTTTGAGTTTAGGAGTAGACGTGAACTCTCTACAGCTTGACCAGCAACAATAAAGAGTTTAGCTTTGATGCTTTTTTCTTCTTTGGTTTGGGTGTCAACATAAAGTGCTTCAACCACTTTGCCTTCTTTTTCAACCAGTTTTTTAACAAAAGCATGGGTAACAATGGTGAGGTTTTTTTTGTGAAGCATCGGCTGTAACAGCGAAGCCCTAGCACTTCCTTTTGCTCCAGAGGAGCAACCATAACTTCCACAATAGTTAGAGTAGTAACAGTTGGCACGGTTTCCTTTTGGTTTAGACAAAATGGCACGAGGGGTTTTGTAGGAGGTGTAGTTTAGTTGTTTACACGCCTCATCAATCTTAGCTGAAATGGGGTGTTCGTCTAAGGCTGGGTAGGGAAAGTTTTTGGTACTTCTTGGTTCATGGTGTTGGTAAGGCGTTACTTCACCTGAGACCCCCACCAAACGCTCAACCTCTTCAAAATAAGGCTCAAACTCCTCATAGTCACTCACCCAATCGACCACATTTGCCCCTTTAATTGCTCCATAGTTAGAGAGCAGTTTAAAGTCCTTGGGTTTCATTCGGTGGAAATACCCTGACATAAAATTTGAAGAACCTCCAACCACATTGCCATTAAAAAAGGTGCTTTCTGTCTCATCGGTACGTGTTTTAACCCATTTACCATGTTGGTACTTCTCAATGGTATGGTAAGCCTCTTCAAAAGAGGGGGTGACTATTTCACGTTTACAATAAGCGATTTCATCTTTAGAGAAGTCTTCTTCTTTATAAAAACCACCCCTCTCTAACATGACTACGTTCATTCCAGCTTCTACTAGCTTATGGGCTACACCTGACGCTCCAGCTCCTGTTCCTACGATACATACATCAATCATGAATAAGTTCTCCAAAAGGTTTTTGAGGTTGAGGCACACCTGCATGGTGCTGTAGCCATTTCCAACCAGACTCGTTTTTGTTACCACCATAAATAGGAGACGACAAAAGGGCTTCAATGCTAAAGTAAAGCACAAAAGAGACCCAATTCTCACCTACTTCATGCTCATCTACAAAGTCGCGTAATGCTTCATCTTGCTCTTTAGGGGTGAGGCTTAAGAAGTTGTTGTACGCTTTCATAAGCTCTTTAGCTCCATGTTTTAAAAATCGTAAATCAGAAGCCAAAAAAGAGGAGTGTGTCGAGACATTAGCAAGGTAAGCCGTTGCTCCATATTCACTAGCCGATGGGGCATCTAACCCTTTAGGAAAAAGCACCTCTTGCACGGCTTCTAAGGTTTTAAATAGGTCTATTTTGATGTCACTCTTTGCCTTTTGAGGAAGCAAGGCTAAGGCTGTTCCTGCGAGTATGCTAGAGGTTATAAATACTCTTCTTTTCATTTTCATCTCATCTTTCTAATGTTTAACGTAAAACTATAACATAGAATCTGTTTAGTGTGTGTAACATTTATTGCAGATTGGATAAAATAGCATAAAAAATTATTAGGAACTATTATGGCTAAAGACCACTATTTTGACATTACAGCGAAGCTCGACATGATGGAGATGAAAAATGCTGTGATTATGGCACAAAAAGAGGTAAAAACACGTTTTGACTTTAAGGGAGTTGTCGCAGAGATTAATCTCAATGAAGCAGGAAAAGTTCTCTCTTTAAGCTCTTCTAGTGAAGAGAAAATAGATGCACTAAAAGACATACTCATCTCAAAACTAATTAAAAGAAACATTGCTGGTAAGTCACTCGAAGAGGTGAAAACAGAAGGAATTTCTGGTGGGAACACGAAGGTTATTTATAAGATAGTCGATAGCATTGAAAAAGATGAAGCCAAAGAGATAGTCAAAGCTATTAAAGCGTTGAAGTTGAAAGTTACGCCCTCTATTCAAGGAGACGAAGTGCGTGTTTCTGGTAAGAAGATAGATGATTTACAAGCTGTTATGGCAGAGGTGAAGACGCTTGATTTAAAAGCACCACTTGTGTTTGGAAATTTTAAGTAAATTAAAAAACAACATAAACTTCTAGAGAAAAGGTTTTAAATTTATGGACAGAATACGCAACAAAAAGCCACACATCGCTGTCATTGGTGACTTAATGATTGACCATTACATTTGGGGTGCATGTGAGCGTATCTCTCCTGAAGCACCAGTACAAGTGGTCAATGTAACAAATGAGAGCTCTGTTTTAGGTGGTGCTGGAAATGTTATTAATAATTTAAACTCTTTAGGTGCAGAAGTTTCAATTTTTTCAGTTGTAGGCAATGATGCCAATGCTATAGAGCTCAATAAGCTTTTTGCTACAACTGCTACTAAAAACATAATGTTAGTTCAAGAAGAGGGTAGACGTACAACTAAAAAAAGTCGTATTATCGCGTCTAATCAGCAAGTGATACGTTATGATGATGAGACAAGTAATGCTATTAGTCTTGGTTCACAAGTGGCTTTACTGGAAGCTTTAAAAAAAGAGTTGTTTCATTGTGATGCTATCTTGCTTTCAGACTATGGTAAAGGGGTACTCACTTCTAATTTAACCAAAGATATTATTTCTATAGGAAATGCCATGAATAAATTGGTATTGGTTGACCCTAAAGGAAGTGACTACTCTAAATATGTAGGTGCTACGTTATTAACTCCCAACAAAAAAGAGGCAATTTTAGCTACCAACATAGAGATTTTAGATGAGAGAAGTTTAAGTAAAGCACTGCATATGTTAAAAGATGACTTGAACTTAGACTACTCCATCATCACCCTTAGTGAAGATGGCATAGGACTTTTAGATGATGAGGTCAAGGTTATACCAACAGTAGCACGTGAAGTCTTTGATGTAACAGGTGCTGGTGATACTGTTTTAGCTTCATTGGGTGTGGCATTGGCTTCAGGATTTAAAGTTGAGGAGGCTTGTGAATTTGCCAATAAAGCAGCAGCTGTGGTGGTGGCAAAGGTTGGTTCAGCTACAGTAACACTTAATGAAGTTGAAGAGTATGAACACTCACTCAACCAAGGTCAATCTGAAAGTAAAATCAAAAACTTTGAGCAGATAGAACGCATCGCCAAACGTTTAAGAGAACAGGGCAGAAAAATCATCTTTACCAATGGCTGTTTTGACATCTTGCACCGTGGTCATGCCACCTACTTACAAAAAGCAAAAGAGTTGGGTGACATACTCATTTTGGGTCTTAACTCTGATGAGTCTATTACACGACTTAAAGGCAAAGATAGACCTATTAATAATTTGGAAGATAGAGCCTTTTTAATAGGAGCATTAGAGAGCATCGACTTTGTAGTACCCTTTACAGAAGATACTCCCTATGAGCTCATAAAGCTAGTGCAACCACATACTTTAGTAAAAGGTGCAGACTATGAGGGCAAAGAGGTAGTAGGCTCAGATGTGGCTGAAGAGGTAGTGCTTATTGAGTTTGTAGAAGGAAAGAGTACGACCAGTTTAATTGAAAAAATAGGGAAAAAAGAGACATGTTAAATATGATAGCACAAGAGCTACAAGCTCACAAAGAGACCATAGAAAAAACCATAGAGGTGATGATACCTCAAATAGAAGAGGCTTCAAAGTTGGTAATAGAGACACTTAAAAATGGAAACAAAGTTCTGCTTTGTGGAAATGGTGGTTCAGCTTCTGATGCTCAACACATAGCAGCTGAACTGACAGGGCGTTACAAAACAGAGCGAAAAGGTTTGGCAGGTATTGCTTTAAACACTGACACTTCTGCTTTAACAGCCATTGCCAATGACTACGGTTATGACAGAATTTTTGACCGACAAGTGGAAGCTTTAGTAAGAGAGGGAGATTTGCTCATAGGTATCTCAACTTCTGGTAACTCTTTAAATGTTCTTTCGGCATTACTTCTAGCTAAAGAGATGGGGGCTAATACTTTAGGGCTTTCAGGAAAAGGTGGAGGAAAACTTAACTATGCTTGTGATGTTAATGTTGTTATCCCATCCGATGATACACCTCGTATACAAGAGATGCACATACTCATAGGACACATACTATGTCAAGCTGTGGATGATGCCTTTGAGCAGCCTAGCGATACAACTGCTTATCATACAGATGGTTCAAAGTAATCACAAAAGCCAAAGCATCTTTTTCTAGCTCTACATCATGCTCTATAGGTTTTAGATGTTCTCCAACATACTCGTAAGTTTGAGCAGGTTGGCTTGGAATGACTACGGCTACTTTGTTTTTAACTCTTAGTGCATAGTTTTCATTAAATTGCATGAGGTTAACTTCTTGTTTGTTGTCTGAGAAGATAGATTGACCCAAAATAGGGTAGGTTAAATCTTTTCCTAAGTAGTCAATGGCTGTGGCCAAGACATCAGGTTGTGACGCAATTTTATTGTACTCTTTGGCTTCAACGCCTTCACCTATGATGAGTGCTGGAATATGAAACATATTGACAGGGACAATGTCATCACCATAGACTCTGATGTTGTGGTCAGCGATGACTACAAAAATGGTATCTTTGTAGTAAGGTAGTTTTTTTGCCTCTTTAAAAAACTCTCCAATGGCATAGTCAGCATATTTGATAGCATTTTCAACACAGTTTACGCCTTTTTTAATCTCTTCAATTCTGCCTTTTGGAATGTCAAATGGTGAATGGTTAGATGAGCTGAACATCAACGCTGCAAAAGGTTTTCCCTCTTTGTGGAGTTTAGAGAAACGCTCGTTTCCTTTTTTGGCTAAATCTTCATCACTTGCACCCCAAGTGGCTATGTAAGCTGGGTTTTTGTAATCTTTTTGTTCTACAATCTCGTCAAACCCATTGCCTAAAAACCATGAACGCATGTTGTCAAATCGTGCTTCGCCACCATAGAGGAACATGGTATGGTAACCCAATGGCTTAAGCAGTGAAGAGAAAGTAAAAAAGCCATTTTGTGATTTATTTCGTTTGACCACACCCTTTCCAGGAACGGCTAAAAACCCAGCTGTAGTTCCTGCAATTCCTCGTACGCTTCTTGTTCCATTTGAGTAAGTTTCATTGAACCATAAGCCCTCTTTTTTGAGTTTTAAAAGCTCAGGTGTGATTTCTGGCGTTACAAACTGATAGCCTAAACTCTCTTGTAAAAAGATAACTAAGTTTTTCTTTTTAGGTGTAGAAAAATGACTCTTTTCTAAACGAGCATAGGGAGAACTAGCATTTAAGTCGTTGCTTTTGATGCCTAGTCTTCTTTGAACTCTTTTTTTTGCCTCACCTATGGGCATTTTTCCATAAAGCTTCATGACCTTAGAAGAGTATTGCTTGTTTGAATAGATGGCATAGCCAACAGAGTAGAGAGAGTTTTTAGTTACTTCATTTAAAACTCTGTTTTTTGAGTACATAGCATCTGAGATGTTCGCAGGTCGATGTCCAAAAGAGGAGCGAATACCTATGAAAAGTAAAATTGCCAAAGGTAAGAACCATAAGGCTCTGTTTTTAAGTGGGCTTTGTAGCACTTCTATAAAACTGTTTTTAGTCGCTCTCATAAAGAACCATGTAAAGATGGCTATCATGATAAATGCAATGGCTAAAGGCAATTTGAAATCAGCAATGAGCATATTGAAAACCTCGACAGGGTACTCTAAATACTCTACAAATTTAAAGTTGGGTCGTACGTCGTATTGGTTAAAAAATGGAAAGGTTGCATTTTCGATGTAGATTAAAAATCCTAAAACAGCCGTAAAATAAATACGCAAGAAGAAGTTTACGATTTTAGCTAAATTCGATGGCGTAAAAGCAAGAACAATAAGTGGAATAACTAACAGCATGGAAGCCACCATGGTATCCATTTTAAGACCATAGAGAAAGCTTAGGTAGTAGTTGACATCGTCATTTGCAAACCTGTCAAAATTAAGTGTAAAAAGTGCTACGCGTCCTAGCAAAAATATGGCAATGATTACCAAGTAATATTTGAAAAGTTTTTTAGCTATCTGCATTTGTTCCCTTGATTAGTTCTTTAAAACTATAAAAAGCTTCTGTTTTACGTATTGTACCATCTCTGTTGTCAACCAACCCATAACCTGGGGCAATAAGTTGATGCCAGTAGACTTTTTCTATCTTTTGGCTCATTAATGCTATATCAAAATACTCTATCATATACTTGTTATATTGCTCTTCACTCACACACTCTTTTTCTGAAGTAGGTGCATAGGGAGCTGTACCTACTAAGGGCCAGTTTGCTTCGGTGATGTAGATGCTGTTGTTGCATTTAGAAGAGCTTTTGACAATGGTATGCAAAAACTCTATTTTGTTTTTAAAGTCAAATATGCCCATCTGAGTTGCGTATGGGCTACCACGCCTGTCGACATAGAGTAAAGAAGCTACTTTGTCATAGTGAATAGGGTAGGCATTAAAAAGAGTACGAATGGTAAAGTGGTACTCAAAATCTATAACTGATGAACCTATAAGCTTAATCTCTGGAAACGCTTTGTCTCTAACGTTTTGAACAACTTCATAAAATGCCAAATACTCCTCCATAGAGACAAACTCCCATTTTATACGGTTGATAGCGTTTCCAATCATGAACTCATGAGCGATACCTTTAAACTTCTCAAATATAATGTTTATATCTTTAACTAAAAGCTCATGATTTGTTATGTGTTCTCTGTCTTGAATGATGGTTATGAGTATCTCTTTGTCGTCTCCAAAGCCTTTGGCAAAGGTTACATAGGCATCTATGTTTTCGATGTCATTTAAAAAAAGTCTGATTTGAAGGGATTTAACACCCAGTTCTTCAATAAGTTTAAATTGCTTTTCGCCTTTATCTAAATTAACACACAAACCATAAAAATCTTTGGATGCCGTAGGTTCGATTTTATCGAACGTTTTATGGGGCTTGGATTTTTTGTTCGATGAAATTGAACCTACGAATTTTAAAAACAAATACGGAAAATAAAAAAGATTGGTAGCTATAAGTTTAAAATAGTCTAAAACATGACCTTGACGCAACTCTTTTTTTAAAGCTCGTTTTAGTATGTGGGGTTGGTCGGAATAGGAGTCCCATGGAAAGTTGTTTTTCATAGAAAGATTATACCCTAACAAGAATTATGATAAAATTTTAGACTTTAAAAGGGATGTGTATGTCAAATAAAAAAAGATACCTGTTTTTTATCTCTCAAGATTATAGTTTTCCTGTCTTAAGACCACTTCAAAAGGCTATTCTTTCAAGGGGTGATGAAGTAAAATGGTTTATGTATGGGGATGAAATAACAAAAAGTTATTTACAAGTAGACGAGTCCTCTTTGGAGAGTATAGATGAGGTGATAGATTTTAATCCTCATGCTGTGTTTGTTCCAGGGAATGTAGTTCCCTCTTTTATCCCTGGATTAAAAGTAGAGGTTTTTCATGGTCTTCCTAGTACTAAAGCTAAAAAAAATGGTCAACTTTATCACTATATTATTAGGGGTATGTTTGACTTGTATTGTACACAAGGTGAGAGTTCGACAAGTAAATTTAAAGAGCTGTCTTCTAAATATGGTTATTTCTCTGTAAAAGAGACAGGTTGGTGCAAACTTGACCCTCTTTTTCCTATAGAGAAAAGAGATAGCACATTAGAGCAAAAAACGATATTTTTTGCCTCTACTTTTAGCCCTAGATTTTCTAAGGCAAAAATATTGTATCCTTTTATTTTAGAGATGATAGAGAAGTATAATTATAGATGGTATATTACATTGCATCCTAAAATGGACAAAGAGGTGGTCTCTCTTTATAAATCTATAGTGCATGAAAATGTTAAGTTTGTAGAGTCTGTTGATATTATTGACAGTTTTAAAAAATCAGACATGATGCTGTGCGATACCTCCTCTATTATCTATGAATTCTTGACTCAACATAAGCCTGTGGTTACATTTCAGACAGAAAAAGAGGAAGCTTCACTTATGAATGTGACTGATATTAATCAACTTGAAGAAAAAATCATTAATACTTTGAATAATTTAGATATTAACCATAAGAATATAAAAGATGAGGTTGCTAAATTTCATCCTTATAGTGATGGGAACTCTAGCCAAAGAGTTTTAGATGCAGTAGATGAGATGTTAGAGGGTAAGAACATAGCCAAGAGAAGAAAGCCCTTTAATATTATTAGAAACTTTAAACTGCGTAAAGAGCTTGGTTATTGGAAATTTTAGTTTACTTTTTACTTTCTTGACAGTTAATATATTGTTTTAAATATTTGTAAAATCGTCGATTAGCATTTGAAGTAGCAATTACAAAACCTCTCCAACCATTAATAAAGTAGAAACGTAAAAAATAAGTTTGAATAAATGCAAAAGTTGCTTTTAGTATGACAATAACGAAAAAGCATGTTTTTTTATTTTCTGCCCCTAAATCAGTATAGTTTATCATCTTATTTAGGGTTTGATTGATATGTGTAATATTATGATGTTTAAAACTGGTTCGAAGTTTAATTTGTTTGCTCTTCGGAGGAACAATGACTTTTTCATGTACTAAGTTGTCATTAAATTGGGTATAAGTACGATTATAAATACGAATAATATAATCTTTACTAATGGTTTTCTCTCCTAAAAAATAGTTATCTCTTTTTAAAATAAAAAGATTTTTATAGGAGGTAAAATCTTGTTGATTTATCTCATCAATAAGCGTAGTGTTTAGCACTTCATCACTATCTAAAGAGAGTATCCAATCATTCTGTGCATAAGTAGAAGCTTTATTTTTTGTAGAACCAAAGCCAATAAAATCTCCTTTGACAATAGTAACATTTGAGAAGTTTTTTGCAATCTTTTCAGTGTTATCAGTAGAGTTATTCAAGTAGAGAATAACTTCGTTAAAAGAGCTTAAAGATTTTAGGGATTCTTCTATATGTTCTTGTGCATTTTTAGCAATCATGACCACAGAAATTTTATTAATCGACAACTTTTTTTCCTTTGAGTCTTTTTTTGAAATTTTTTCTATCTTTATGTTTTTGTGAAGCTTTTAGTGCAATGCCTAAAGCTTCTTTCTCATTTAGATGATTAATCTGAGCATACTCTTTAATAATAATTGTTAAGTCTTCATCACTTGCCCAAAGTTTGGAAAAATTTTCTAAGCGTTCTGTTGTAAGGAGTTTTTTGAATTCCATTCGATTAATATCAATAATTTTAAAAATATATTCATCGTTCTCTTTTTTAATTAATATATTTCCTGGAGAATAGTCAAGATGCTTTATTCCTTGATTATGCAGATGATTGGTAAATCTAGCAAAGGCTTTATAGATTTTATCTTTATTTGGATAGTTTGGATTGGTTAGGGGTTCTCTAATAGTTAAAGTATAATTAAATGGTTCACTAATAAAATAGCTATTCTCTAAAAGGTGAAATTTTTTAAATTCTATATATCCGATTGGAGTGGGAACAAAATCAGATATTTTTATGCTATTTAAATATGATTTTTTAGCTTTACTTTTTCTAAAGAAACTATAAATAATTTTATTGATAATATGAGGTTTTTTAAAGGATTTAACAATATATTTTTTTCCTTCAAACTCAATAAGTTTAATGGTGTTACGCTTTTGAAAAATAGTTTTATTGGAACTTTGATGAAAATAGGTTTTGATGTTTTTTACAAAATCTTTGTATCGTTCATTTAGAATTTCATGATTCATTTTAATTTCTTATTTTTTATTTTAAGGAGTATATCAAAA
>JALWLW010000046.1 GCA_027081065.1 Campylobacteraceae bacterium | reverse complement strand
ATTCAAATCATCAATATTTTTTATTAAAATAGAGATAGAATGACTATTTATTCCCATTTATCCCTATAATTTACTAATATTTTTATCATTTTAGTATTAATAATCAATTTTTTTGATATATTGATAACTATAACTAAGAAAAGGAATATCATGAAGATAATTACAACCTACCTAAGCATTGCTTTAGCTTCAATTTCACTTACTGCTGGCAATCAGGAATCAAATGCATCAACTCATGAGGTAGTTGAACATACTACTCAGCATAAACATTGGGGTTACTCAGCAGATGTAGGACCTAGCCACTGGGGTATGCTCAATGAAAAATTCCACATGTGTTCAGAGGGTCACCAACAATCACCTATTAATATCGTAGAGAGTGAAGGTAAAGACATTGAATTACCAGACCTTGCTATTGACTATGGCAAAGGAGCTAAAAGTATTATTAACAATGGACATACCGTACAAGTAAACATTAAAAATGGAGATACATTCACTATTAATAATGAAACGTATGAGTTAAAACAATTTCATTTTCATACTCCAAGTGAAAACCATATTAATGGGAAAGAGTTTCCTTTAGAAGCACACTTTGTTCATGCAACAAAAGATGGTGAACTCGCTGTTATTGCTGTAATGTTTGAAGAGGGAAAAGAGAACCCAACATTAGATAAAATCGTTAAAACATTCCCACTAGAGCACAATAAAGAGACAACACTTGAATTTTCAAAAGATTATTTAGATGTGGTTATGCCAGCACATAAAGACTACTACCACTTTATGGGTTCTTTAACCACACCACCATGTACAGAACATGTTAATTGGTTTGTCATCAAAGAACCACAAACAGCTACAACAGAACAAATTGAAGCAATACATAAAGAGATTGGTATGGATGATAATCGACCAATTCAGCCTACATATGATAGAGTTATCGAAGAGTAATTTTTAGTTTTTATGAGTTTTAAACTCATAAAAACACTCTATCTAAAAACTATATCGTGACCAAAATCTAATGGTATCATCACTTCTTACATCTGTTTTTTGACCTATGTAACCCACAAACATTTTAGTTGTTAACCAATCAAACTTATAGACCACATCGAATTCAGAAAAATCATTCTGCAAAGCAGAGTTGTCTTTAGTAGTTCCATATTGAACCGTTAACTCTCCTCTAGGTAATTTAACTGAACCTTTAAGCAGCACTGCGTCAGCATTTAAAACAATATGGTCTTGATTGTTCACCATTTGTGTGTACAATGCTGAATCGCCTTTTACACCAAGATTTTGAAAAGAGAGTCCTCCACTACTTACTGTTGAATAGGCTAAAGAGAGTGCAAACGTATCATACTCTTTTGAAACTTTAGCCCCTAAAAGTAGTGTTTTACTTAAAGTACTTGAGGGATCAATATAGGCTGTTTGAAATGCCATATCAAGTGCGTTTTTTTCAGACTTAACATCAAACCAAAATACTGATACATCTTTTTGGTCATTTAAATCTGTCAACAAATAATAACTTCCCTTAATAGAAGTCTCTTTAAAAGAGTTATTAACAGCTGTCAACATATAAGCAGCACCTCTTACGGCTTGTGCTTCAGATGACAAATCAGAAAAAGTACTTAAATCATTATGTCTATTTCCTTTAATAATATACGCAGCCACAATGCTTGTCTCTTTAAAATTTTCATTTTTAATCACAAACGCATCAAAAGTATTTTTAAAAACATTCCAATCTTCAGAAAAAGCCAAAGGAGAAATATCTTGTGAAAGCTCTTGTCTTCCTAACTTTAATGTCGTCTTAGCAAAACGTTTCCAAAGGTATAACTTTGTCATCGCATGTCCATTAAACTCATTAGCTTGTGCAGACTGTCGTCCATTAGAGAGTAGGCTATCCTCTAAACCTAGCGTTCCTAAAAATGTCTCTTGATATCCAATTCTAAATCCATTATCTACTTTAGCTTCAACATCTAACTGTAAACCTAAACTTCCTATTGAAGCCTCTTGTTCAAACAAATCATAACGCTCATCATTAGTAGTTTGATAATATCCTACACCTTCACCACTTACATCAAAATCTACTTTTGCTATTAACATGTTTAACAACAAACATACTATTATTATTTGCTTCATCTACATTCCTCTTTTAATTAAAAGATTAAGTATACACATAT
This sequence comes from Campylobacteraceae bacterium, assembly GCA_027081065.1. The sequence goes on along the minus strand of JALWLW010000046.1, from coordinate 17,195 downwards.
AGGCATAATTTTATCTTTTTTTTGTATGATACTTCGAATTAAATAGCATTAAAACAAAGGCTAAACACATGAACAAAATAGGCTTAGGGTTAGACCACAATAATATCTGTAAAGATTACAATACCGTCTATTTAGACCGAGACAACAACGACCCCGAAACATCAGCTTGTATGAGAAAAGTATTGGCTTGGATGAATGAGTTCATTACTGAACTTCAAAGCGAGTTCAATTATAATATCTATAGACTGAATCATCAACCCAAACTCAAATTAAAAGACCTTGTTCAAAAAAGATTTTTCTTCTACTCCCTTGAAAAAGGGGTAACTTTACAAAATTTTATTTTACAAAAAGAAGACAAGCTCTATCGAAATTTAAGTGAATGGGCAGAACAAGGAGAAGATAGCCTCCTCATACAAAATGATGAAGAGGGAGAGGGTGTTTATTTTTATATGGTTGAAAACTCAGAGCTTCATCAATGGTTCAAAGAAAGACTTAAAGATTACTCTTTATATGATGTCCCTTTTCAAGAAAAGTACTAAGACTACTTATAACTCATCAAACTTAGCTTTCATAGTAGGGTTTCCATGTGTTAGCTTTTTAATGGTTAAATCTTCTGCTTTACTCTTCGCTAAGCGTAAATTGTTTGCTGATGACAAGAGATTGTCTTTTGTTTTGTTTAAGTGAGTAATGGTCTTGTCAATCTCTTCAATGGCTTTTGTAAACTGTCTACTTGCCAAATCATAATTTCTAGCAAACCCAGTTTTAAATGCATCTATTTTCTCTTCAAAGTTAGTAATGTCAATGTTTTGATTTTTTATTAAATTTAACTCTGCTTTATACTCCACAGAATTCATCGCTGCATTTCTTAAAAGTGTAATAATAGGAATAAAAAATTGAGGTCGAACGACATACATCTTTTCAAACTTATAAGAGACATCAACAATACCTGTGTTATAAAACTCATTATCTGACTCTAAAAGTGAAACTAAAACGGCATATTCACACTTTTTCTCTTTACGGTCTTTGTCCAGTTTTGCAAAAAAATCTTCATTTTTCTTTTTGGTTGAGGTCTCATCATTTTCATTTTTCATCTCAAACATAATCGAGATAATTTCATTACCCTCCTTATCGGTCTCTTTGTAAATATAGTCACCTTTTGTACCACCTCGTGAGTCATTATCTTTTTCAAAGTAGGCATTTTGAAAACCTGTAGCACGTAACTTATTGAACTCTACTTCACAATGTTGCTCCAGTGTTTCACCAACCATCTTCGTTGAGAGCTTCTGTTTAAAATCTTTTAAGCGTTGAATCTCATCATCTTTCATCTGAATGGTTTGGTCTTTTACTAAAAGTTTATTGGAATATTGCTCTTTTATAGATTTTTCAAGTAACTCTTTTTCTCTATCTTTAATCTCCAAATTATGTCTAAGGTCATCACGCTCTTTTTTTATTTTATTCGTAGCCTCTACAAGTTCAAGCTCTTTTTCTGCCAATATTTTTGCAACTGCCAGTTCAATGGCACTCTCTTTTTCAGCCTCTTTTGTTTTTAAATCATACCTAAGTACATCACGTTCTTTTTCTACTTTTTCAAGAGCTTCAGATATTTCAAGTTTTTTTACTGTCTCTGCATTTTGAATTTTAGATGCCATTTCAGCAATCTCTATCTCTTTTTGGGCAAGTTCTTTCTGCAAAGAAGTTTTAATCTTTGCCTCTGCAAGTTGAACAGCACTCTCTTTTTCTTTTTGGGCAAGTTCTAACCGTTGGGCTAACTCCTCTTCAAACTGATGGTCACGAACCTGTTTCACAATATCTGCAAAACCTGCTTCATCTACTTTAAAAGCTTTACTACAATTTGGACAAATTATTTCATTCATTTTATCTCTCTTCTTTTTTTGCAAATTTTTTATACAGCCACATACCTCTGAAACTCCATATAAAGAAAAACTGTAACAATAATCAGACTATAAATAAATCCAATAGCCGTAATAATGCTTAATCTTTTTTTACCCTCTTTCTCTTCATCCATTGACAATAGCATCATAATAGATATAAGTGCAAAAAATATTCCCAACACAGGAATAAATGACATCCATGCAATCACAAAAGATTTTGTGCCTAATTTTTCATTCTTATTCATTTATTTATCTCCTTAAATCTAAAGTATTATACTCTAGTAAAACCTTATATTCTCAGCTAGTTAAACATTTTATTTTAAATTTAAAGTATTTTTATTAAATTAAACTTAACTTTTAATATTAGTTTGATACAATTCCGAAAATTAATAAATTATAGGATAAAATTTTATATGACACTCACATCAAAACAAAATATATCAAATCTATCTACAACTCACTATCACAATGATCCATTAGCAAAAAAAACAGCTTGGTATCCGTTAAAAGAGTCTAATTTACCCTTGACCAATATGATTTTGAAATCTGTTGAGGGAAGTTTAGAATTTCATTTAAGTATCTTATCAAGACTATTTTATGCTATATTTATTGCTTTAGGTTCTCTGTTTATTCTTTATGCAACCTATGCTTTACTCTCTTACCACTTTCAAACTACTTTTATTTCAGTAGCTGTCGGCTTTACGTTATTAGGGTTTGGTATCTATATGTTTTCAAAACATGACATTGCACTAATTTTTGATAAAAGAAAAAATATTTTTGTTAAAGAGAGTGATAATGCTGAGTTAAAAGATAAAATCAAATTAGATGAGGTACATGCCTTACAACTTTTAGCCTATGAAGATGAAACACCTAAAGCTGAACTAAATTTGGTACTTGAAGATGGTCATAGACTCCATGTCTGTAGTTATGAAAATGATGAACATACTTATGAAAAAATTCAAGAAGATGCTTCTAAAATTGCAAACTACATTAATAAGCCTGTTTGGAATGCTTTAGAAACTAAATAGAAGGGAAGCTTTTTAGCTTCCTATGTTTGTGCAAATCTTGCTTATGTTCTATTAGTGTATCTCCTCAAAAAAGAATCCATCATAAAGTAATGCTTTTCTAATCTCATTTTGATGCTCAATTCCTTTGGTTTCAAGTGAAACGGAAACGGTTGCATCACCAAACTCTAAATCTACAGATGTTCGGTCATAATCTATCTGTACAATATTAGCTTCTACTTTTGCTAACAGCTCCGTAAAACGCATGAGAGAGCCCGGTTTATCTACAAGCGTGACACAAAGTTTTAGCTTACGTGCACTTTTCATGAGACCTTTTTCAATAATAAGTGAAAGCATCGTCACATCAATGTTTCCTCCACTAAGTACAATGCCTATTTTTGAGCCTTTTTCTAGGTTTATCTTACCATGTAGTAGAGCAGCCACACCTACAGCCCCAGCTCCCTCAACAACTACTTTTTGTTTTTCTAATAAAAATAAAATTGCAGCTGAAATTTCATCTTCACAGACTAACTCTAATGTATCTACTTCATTCAATATATACTTTAAAGTAATAGGAGAAGCATCTCGTACAGCAATACCATCTGCAATGGTTTTTACCCCTTTTGTTCCATGTGCTTTTTTACTGTCAAAGGACTCTTTCATAGCAGGTGCACCAGCACTGGCAATTCCAATAATTTTGGTTTTAGGACTCAAAGCATTTATAGCAACTGCCATACCAGCAATAAGCCCACCACCACCAACAGGGACAACAATAGCATCTAAATCTTTCTGCTCTTCTATCATTTCTAAACTTACTGTACCTTGACCTGACATCACTTCATCATCTGTAAAAGGATGTACAAATTCTAATGAATGCTCTTTTGTATACTCCATTGCATGAGCATAAGCTTCATCGTAATTTGTACCTTTTAAAATAACATTCGCACCAAATTTCTCAACCCCTTGAATCTTATTAATTGGGGTAGAATCTGGCATGACGATGGTAGCTTCTAAGTTAAAATGTTTTGCTGAAAAAGCAACTCCTTGTGCATGATTTCCAGCACTCGCAGCTACAACTCCTCCTGTTTTTCCCTCTTCTATGAGTGTGGCAATTTTATTAAAAGCACCACGCAGTTTAAAAGCACCCGTATGCTGTAAGTTCTCTTTTTTCAAATAGACTTCATATCCACTCAATTCAGAGAGTATTGGTGCATAAGAAAATGAAGTCCTTTCAACAATACCATTTAAGCGTTCTGCTGCTTTTTGTATGGATTTTAAATCTAACATTTATTTTTCCTAGCTATAGTATGGTTAGAATTATAACCAAAAGGATTAAATGTGGAATGTGAAATGCCAAGAGTCAACTCCAATAGAGATGAGCAAAAAAAATATTTTGAAGCATGTAAAACAATTGCTGTTTTAGGTTGTTCTCCAGACAGCTCAAAAGCGAGTCACCATGTAGCTCAATATTTAAGAGATGCTGGGTATACAATGATTCCTATTTACCCAAAAGAAGAGACTATCTTAGGACAAAAAGTTTACCGAAGCCTAGCTGAGATAGAAGTACCTGTAGACATGGTGGTTATCTTTAGAAAACCAGCTGCACTAGATAAGATTGCTGATGCTGTTATTGCTCGTGGTGATGTTAAAGTTTACTGGACACAATTAGGACTCATTAACAATGATGCAGCCCAAAAAGTTAAAGATGCTGGAATCTCTGTAGTGCAAAACTACTGTGCAATGGTTGAACATAGAGCCATATTTTCATAAATAAAGGAAGTTCATGCAAACTCCCTATTGGTTACTAGAAGAGAGCTTACTCGAAAACAACCTAAAAATATTAGCCAATATCAAAGAACAAACAGGAGTCAAAATACTTTTAGCCCTCAAAGGCTATGCTCTTTGGAAAAGCTTTCCTTTAGTCTCTAAGTATCTTGATGGGTGTTGTGCTTCAGGACTGCATGAAGCTAAACTCTCTCATGAAACTTTTAACAAAGAGACCCATACCTATAGCCCTGCTTTTAAAGAAGAAGAGATTAAAGAGATAGCTAAAATATCACATCATTTGGTTTTTAACTCTCCCTCTCAATTTCAACGTTTTGCTACTTTAGCTAAAAGCCATAATCCAAAACTCTCTTTAGGCTTACGTGTCAACCCCGAATATTCAGAATCTCCTGTAGAGCTTTACAACCCTTGTGGTATCTATTCGCGTTTGGGAACAACAACTCAAAATTTTGAAATATTACTTAAAAGTGAATCTTTTAATCTAATTGAGGGTTTACATTTTCATGCACTGTGTGAACAAGATAGCATGGCACTTCAAAACGTTTTAGAAGTTTTTGAAACTAAATTTGGAAAGTATTTAAAACAGATGAAATGGGTCAACTTTGGTGGAGGTCACCACATTACACGAAAAGGTTATGAGATTGATAAACTCATTACTATTCTAAAAACTTTTCAAAACAAATACCCTCATTTACAAATTTACCTAGAGCCAGGTGAAGCTGTAGGATGGGAGACGGGAACGCTTGTGACTTCAGTACTTGACATTGTCAACAATGGCATAGAGATTGCCATACTTGACACTTCAGCAGAAGCACAAATGCCTGACACCATCATTATGCCTTACAGAGCTAATGTCCGTGGAAGTGGGGAAGCTGGTGTAAAGAAACATACTTATAGATTAACAGGTAACACTTGTTTAGCTGGTGACATTATGGGAGACTACTCTTTTGATGAGCCATTAAAAATAGGTGACCAAATTGTTTTTGAAGACCAAATGCACTACACTATGGTAAAAGCCACTACCTTTAATGGTATTCCTTTACCTTCTATAGCTATTAAAAAATTAGATAAAAGTATCGAAGTTGTTAAAGAGTTTGGATATGAAAATTTTAGAGATAGACTCTCTTAATGTTTAATTTTTACATAACAAATTTTTCTCAATGAACATAAGCTATAATACGTCAATAGAACCTCATCAAACGGAAACACATGATACAACTAACAAACCTCTCCAAAAGCTTCGGTGGACAAACACTTTTTAAAGACCTCAACTTAAAAATGAATGCCAAACAAAAAATAGGACTCATAGGACGTAATGGTTCTGGTAAATCCACATTATTTAAAATCATTTTAGAGGAAGAGAGTCATGATGAAGGTTCTGTTTCTATTCCTAAGAACTATAAAATAGGCACACTCAAACAGCATTTAGTTTTTACAGAAAAAACCGTTCGAGAAGAGTGTTCGTTGATTTTGAGTGAAGAGGAGCAGTACAATTTTTATAAAATAGAAAAAATCCTTTTTGGTTTGGGCTTTAGCGATGAAGATTTAGACAAAAACCCCATGAGTTTTTCGGGTGGGTATCAGATTCGGATTAACCTTGCGAAACTTTTGGCAACTGAGCCAAATATGTTACTGCTCGATGAGCCTACAAACTACCTTGACCTACTCTCTTTGCGTTGGTTAAAACAGTTTATTCGCACTTTTGAGGGTGAAGTAATTCTTATTACCCATGACCGTGACTTTATGGATGAAGTAACCACGCATACCATGGGAATTCAGCGTAAATCTTTGCATATTATTCAAGGAGATACTAAAAAGTACGACGAGACGTTAAGCCTTAGCGATGAGACTTATGAAAAGACCCGTCAAAACCAAGCAAAAAAACGTAAAGAGCTTGAAGAGTTTGTTGCTAAAAATAAAGCACGAGCATCAACAGCAGCCTTAGCACAGTCTAAACAAAAAATGCTTGATAAAATGGATGAAATGGAGAGCTTGGAGAGTGAGAGTAATTTGAGTTTTAACTTCAATTACAAAGAGACCCCAGCCAAAATAAATCTACGAGCTGAAAATTTAGGATTTGGCTACAAAGAAAATGAAAAGCTCTTTCAAGATGTCTCTTTTGCCTTAGAAAATGGAAAAACCTTAGCCATCATTGGTAAAAATGGGAAGGGTAAGTCTACCCTACTCAATTACATCGCAGGAGAGTTAGAGCAACAAGAAGGTAAACTTAACTTTCACCCCTCTACTGCTATGGCACACTTTGGACAAACAAATATTGAACGGCTTAATCCCTCTGCTACTATCCTCGATGAGATTGCTTCGGTGAGTTTAAAAATTGGTATTGCTGAGACTAGAAGCATTTGTGGGACAATGATGTTCTCAGGAGACTTAGCTGAAAAAAAAATCTCGGTTCTTTCAGGAGGAGAACGTAGCCGTGTAATGTTAGGTAAAATTATTGGGACAGAAGCAAACTTGCTTTTACTTGATGAGCCTACAAACCACTTGGACATGTATTCTATTGATTCACTCTGTACTGCCATCGAAGAATTTAAAGGCTCAACCATCATGGTTACCCACTCGGAGATGCTTCTACGTCGTTTGGCTGATGCGTTGATTATATTTCATAAGGGCACAGCAGAGTATTTTGAGGGAACATATGATGAGTTTTTAGAAAAAATTGGTTGGGAAGAAGATAACAGCCCCAATGAAAAACCTAAAAGTACTAAACCCAAAATAGATAATAAAGAACGAAAACGACTCAAAAAAGAGCTTACTCAAGCTAGAAGTAAAGAGAATGCACCTCATAAAAAAGAGTTAGAATTTTGTGAAAACAAAATTATGGAACTTGAAGAGGAGTTAGATCGTGAAAATGAAAAGCTCGTAGAAGCTTCAAATTCTGGTGACAATGCAACCATGATAGAAGCCTCACAAAATGTAGGAAAACTTCAAAAAGTAATAGATGAACTTTTTGAACGTCTTGAAATAGCTTCTAATAGTTTAGATGAGATTGAAGAGGAATATAGTACAAGACTTGAAGCCTTACTTTAATTTCCCAACATATATTTCCATCTCTCTTCTGCTAACTCATGATGACGAGGAATTTTTTTAAGAAGCTCTTTATACTTAAAAATACAACTTTCAAGGTAAATACTTTTTAAAGAAAGCTTTTCTCGACAAGTATTGCTCTCATCCATTTTAACGTAGAGCTCTTTGAGATACTCTTGACAACGTTTTTCCATATTTTCATTAAATATAAAATGAATTTTTCGACTAAAAGCTTCACTAAGTTTAGTTAAATTTTGTAAAGAAGAGACAACATTTTCATAATGAAAATTAATTCTATTTCTATCTCGCTCAAATTGAGTAATTTGACCCTTTAATTGACTACCAAGCAATATAAGCTCTTCACGACGCTTATTTTTCTTTCTTCCTATACCAAAAGTACTATAGAGCATTTGACTTAAAAAATTCTCTTCAGCTTTTAATCTACTTAAAGAAAATTCAATCGCATCTATTAATACTGTATTTAAACCTTGTTCCTGTGCCAACTCTTTTCGTGCATTAATTATGTAATTTGACTCGATTTTTGCTACAATCTCATAAAAAATATCATTGCTACTATTTAAAATTTTATCTATATTCATATGTAGTGACATTAAAAACTCCTTTGTTCTATACTATTATAATCAAAAAATATTAATTTTAAATACTAATTATTTTTTATTACTAAAATATATGATAATAGAACAATTGATTTAAGCCTAAATATCTTATACTAAAGAAAATTAAAATAAGAACATAATTTATGATAAGCACAGCCTTTCCCTATTTAGTTACCTTGATATTCATTGCCTCTTTATTGGTTTACTTAGAAGAGAGAACAAAAACCAAGTTTTTTAAGTATTTACCTGCCATTGTCATTTTATATTTTACGGTAATGACCCTCTCTACACTAGAACTTTGGACAAAAACCGAAGCAATCACTTCTGTCTATAAAGCCTTTAAATCTAACCTACTTCCTGCCATGATATTTTTGATGCTCCTTCAAAGTGATATAAGAAAAATTTTAAAACTGGGTAAAAAAATTTTACTCACCTTCTTTTTAGCTTCACTCTCTATCTCTCTTGGATTCATCATTATGTTTGCCCTACTTCACAATTTTTTTGAAGCAGAATCATGGAAAGCTTTTGGAGCATTATCTGGCTCATGGATGGGTGGAACAGGAAATATGTTAGCCATTCAAGAAGCCCTTGTTTTACCTGACTCCAAAATGGGCTATGTGCTGCTCATAGACAGCATTGACTATGCTATTTGGGTTATGATACTTCTAGCCCTTGTTCCTTTTGCCAAACAGTTTAACAGCTGGACAAAAGCAGATGGTTCACTACTTGAAACACTTACGTATAAACTAGAGGAGGAGAAAGAAAAAAAAGAACTCAACTTTCCCAGCCTTTTCATGCTCTTAGGTTTAGCCCTTATGGTTTCACTTTTAGCTCAAAACATTGCTCCCTTGTTACCTACAACAAGCTTTTTAACCAACACCACATGGGTGGTTATTTTTGCGACACTAGCTGGAATTGTTTTAGGCATGACTCCTTTAGGAAAAGAAGCTTCAGCTGTACCTCTAGCAAACATGATGCTCTATTTTATCATCGCTCTCATTGCCTCACGTGCGAACTTTGCAGAACTTAGCCATGCACCTCTTTACATTTTTGCTGGATTTATTATTATTTTAATTCATGCACTCATCATGATACTATTTGCAAAATTATTTAAACTTGATTTATTTTCTCTAGGGGTAGCTTCGTTAGCCAACATAGGTGGAGTAGCCTCAGCTCCTATTTTAGCAGGAGCTTATAATAAAGCCTTAATTCCTATTGGGGTACTGATGGCGATGATGGGCTATATTGTTGGAACATTCATGGGACTTGGGGTTTCGCATATTTTAAAATTTCTCTCTTATTTATAGGTTAAAATAATAGCGACCCAAAGCATACTCATCCATCTCAACCTCTTTTTTTTGTTTTAACATAAAATGTAAATCTTTAATGATATCTTTATCAACTTGAAGTTGTTTCTTTACTTGAGCTTGAGCCTGTTTATACTTTAAGAGTTGTTGCTGAGTTATTTTAAGTTTCTTCTTCAATTTCTTTATCTCTTTTTTTTGTTCATTTAACTCTTTTTTTTGTCTCCTTTGTGATACCTTCCTTTGTTTTTTTAAATTATCAATCTCAATTCTAAGTTTTTTAATCTCTTCATTTTTATCTTTCTTAAAACTTTGAACATCTTTTAATGTTTTTGTTAATATTCCAGTTGCTTTCGTTTCATTCTCTTGCTTATTAGTTGCCATAGTAACTATAGAAAAAAATAACAGCATTAAGATCATTTTTTGCATCTTATTTCCTTTTTTAATTTATTGAGAGGAATTATAACTATAAGAAATAAAAATAAATTAAAAAAATATTACAGCTACACGTTTTCTATATACTAATTATACTATACTAACTTTGTTCCAAAAAATTATAAGGAAAAAATATGAAAAAAATAACAACCCTACTCATATTGCTTTTTAGTACCTTTACTATGCTAAATGCAGAAGCACTAACTGGACAAAAAGTATTTGATGCAAAATGTGTCGCTTGTCATTCAGAAAAAATGCCTGAAAAAATGAATGATATGAAAGCACCTCCTATTTCAAAAGTGTCAGCTAAACTCAAACACTCTTTTGATAACAACAAAACTAAAGTCATTGAGTTTATTGTGGACTACATTCAAAATCCTAGCAAAGAGAAGTCTAAATGTATGAAACCTGCCATTGAGAAATTTGGTCTAATGCCAGCGATTGGTAAAGCAATGACACCAGAAGAACGTCAAACAGTTTCTACATGGATGTTTGATAATTTTGATGAAAAATGGGAAACTAAAGATTGTCAATCTGGTCACTGTAAAGGAAAAGGGAAATGTGGTCAGGGTAAGTGTGGAGGTGATAAATGTGCTTCAGAAAAACCAAAAACAGAACATAAATGTGGTCACGGAAAATGTGGAGAGAAATAGTATATTAACCTTAATGGTAAATATGCTTATACTAGAGGCGATGAAGCTGTACAATATGTCGATGCCATTCAACACTACTATGACATAATCGTTAAACATGAACTTGAAAAAGTAGCTAAAAAATCTAATGGGGCTAAAAAGTAAAACAAAGTATAATATAAGCTATAAGATAAGTCATATATTATAGGAAGTAAAGATGAAACTAGGTGTAAATATAGACCATATTGCTGTGTTAAGAGAAGCACGAAAAATAGCTGATCCTAACCCTTTAGATGCACTAAGCATTGTTAAACGTGCTGGTGCTGACCAAATTACTATACACTTACGTGAAGATAGACGACATATTCAAGATATTGATGCTTTAAATATTATTTATCACTCTTCATTACCTGTAAACCTTGAATGTGCAATGTCCAATGAAATTATTGACATTGTTTGTGAACTCCAACCTCATAGAGTCACTCTTGTTCCTGAAAAAAGAGAAGAAGTAACTACCGAAGGTGGTTTAGATATTGTTTCTAATGCTGAACTTCTTACTAAAACAATTAGACGACTAAAACAACATGAAATTGAAGTCTCACTCTTTATTGACCCCACACTTGATAACGTTGAAATGGCAGAAAAACTTGATGTTGAATGGATTGAATTTCACACAGGTAGATATGCCAATGTTTATGCCATGCTTTATGGAAACTTAGCCAATACTCACCATAGCATTAAAGAGCTTGAATGCTCTCGTTTAGAACTTAAAGAGATGCTTCAAGAAGAGATTAGTAATCTTCGTACCCTCTCCTGTGATGCCATGGAACTTGGATTAAAAGTAGCAGCTGGTCATGGATTAAACTATCAAAATGTTAAAGAAATTACAGCCATAGAGACTATTGAAGAGCTTAATATTGGACAAAGTATTATAGCCCGTTCTGTTTTTACAGGACTAGAGAGAGCCATATTAGAGATGAAAGAATTATTAATCAAATAGGAAAATAGATGAATAGAATATTACAAATGCTAGAACTACAACAAGAACTAAATGATGCAACCAATGGACTCAATTGGGAAGCAGGATTTACTAAAAACAATAAAAAAATTGACTGGCGACGTTGTATTTACCTTGAAGCTGCCGAACTTATAGAGTCTTACCCATGGAAACATTGGAAAAATATAGATGCAAATCCAGATTATGAAAATATAAAAATTGAAATTGTAGATATTTGGCACTTTGTTATGTCTGAAGCTTTACGACTTTATAAAGTTGAGAATCGAGGAAATATCACAGATATTGCTAATGCTATCACTACCATGGAAAGCTTTAATGAATTTTTAAAAGCTGAAACGTCTGAACAACTTAATACCTATGAAGAGATTGAACTTGTTGAAGAGATGATAAAGGTACTTTTTTGTAATAAAGATATTAATAGACTTGTTAGCTCATTTTTAACCATGTCCTCAAAACTAAACCTCAAACTACCAGAACTCTATGAGCTTTACATTGGGAAAAATATTCTAAATAAGTTTAGGCAAGATCATGGATATAAAAATGGCTCTTACATTAAAATTTGGAATAATAAAGAAGATAATGTTGTTATGCAAGAGATATTAGCTTCTAAGAGTGATATTACTCCTGAAGCTTTATATATTGCTTTAAAAGAAGCTTACCCTGAAGCACAATAAACATGTTTACTTTAAGGAACATGTTTCATTAAATCAACAGTAGTTACTCCACGACCAACTGAAATTTCTCGAACCAAACGAATAGATTGTCTTTCACTATATCCACACTCTTCAGCACAAGAAATACTTCCTGTTAAATAGTAATTTCCTGTAGGTACACCAAAGAAATTAAACTGACCCGAATTATCTGAATAAGTAAACTTTAGATACTTATAGAGTCTCTTATCTGTCTTAGAGAGTTTATATCCACCTAAATAACTCTCTTCGTACCACTGACGAGAATATGAAGTAACAGGATTAAGCCAGAGTTTAATTTTTTTTCCTTTTATTTGTACAGAGGTATGAGAATTTTCCAAAAATATCCTTCCCGAAACTGTACTTCTCCCCCTAGTGCTCAACTGTCTATACTCTGAAACAGGAAAAGGAATACGCTCCATTTGTTGATTTGTAACTGGCACAACAGGACTTTCTGTAGAAGGGGATTCTTCTGTATCAATCACTTCCCCTAAAGAAGGGTTATTAACAGGTACATCAACTCTTGAACCTAAAGAGGCATTTGGATTTTTTCTATCTCTACCCAATAAAATTTCTTCTTTAATATCCGGTCTTTTTACAGGTGTCACGCGTCTTGGTTCATTAACAGTTTGAACTGTTTCTGGTCCTATAGTGATTGTACGTCTAGCACTACTACAAGCAGACAGACCCAAAATAATTACAGCAGGTAATGAATATTTCACTATTGTTTTTAACATTTTATCTCCTAATAAACTCTATTTTCCTAAACAGAACTCTCCAAACATTTTATCTAAAATTTCTTCAGAATCATAAGGTTTAGAGATTGAAGAGAGTGCTGTAATAGCATCTTGAAGATGATAAGAAAAGAATTCTAATTCTCCTCTTAATAGAGGTTCTTTAGCTTCTAAAATAGCTTTTTTACTCTTCTCTACAGCATCTATTTGTCTTGTTGAAATAAGCATTAACTCTTCATCTTCTCCGATACTATTAAAAAACTGCTCTAACTTATCTGTTAAATTCTTAAAATCATTTTTAGCAGAGACATAAATAGCAGAGAACTCTCTTAACTTTTGTAAATCTAATAGTGGTTCTAGATCTAACTTATTTAATGTAACAATGACTTCTTTATCTTCTAAAAGCTCAATAATCTCGACAATTTTTGCATCTTCTTCATCAAATTCCCTACTTAAGTCAAAAAGTGCAATGACGACATCAGCATCTTCAATAGAAGCCAATGAACGCTCTACACCAATTTTTTCAATACTATCACGTGCATCACGAATACCAGCTGTATCAATAAGCCTAATAATATGACTACCAATACGTACTTGCTCTTCAATTGTATCACGTGTTGTTCCAGCAATCTCTGAGACAATTGCTCTATCTGAGGCTAAAAAACCATTAAGTAGTGAACTTTTACCAACATTGGGTTTTCCAATAATAGCAACTCTAAAACCTTCAATCAATCCTTTACGTCGATGACTGGCTTCTACAATTTTATCCATTTTTAAAACTAAAGCATCTAATTGTATGACAATATTCTCCAAAACATCTTCTGGAATATCCTCTTCAGCATAATCAATCATCACTTCAGAATACGCCGTTGCTCTAAGCATTGCTTCACGACTATCATCGACAAAATCTTTTAAATCACCTTTGAGCTGTTTGGCTAAAATTTTTGCAGCATCTACAGACTTAGCCTCAATAAGTTTTGCAATCGCTTCTGCTTTAGTTAAGTCAATCTTTCCATTTAAAAAAGCACGTTTTGAAAACTCTCCAGGAAGTGCCAATCTTGCACCATGAGCCACAAGAGTTTCAAGAATTTCTTGTGCTACAACCATTCCACCATGACACTGAAACTCTACAATATCTTCGCCTGTAAACGAGTGAGGATTTTTAAAATAAATCATAATAGCATGATCAATTAAATCGTCTTCTTTATTGTAAAGTGAAGTTAAGTGTGCATGTCTTGGAATAATATCATGTTTATGAGAGACTATTTTTGCTAAACTAAGTGATGCATCACCACTTAGTCGTATAATAGAAATTGAAGAGATACCAGATGCCGTAGCAATGGCAACAATTGTATTTGACATTAATATTGTAACTTTTTATTTTTTTCTAGTATTAAAGTCATTGATAATAATAAACTTTTTACCATCTTTACCTGTCTTAATCGCAATGTATTTATTAGGAAACATTGCTCTAAGTTTTTCCAGTGCAATTTGGACTAAAATACCATCTAAAGGTTTTGTTTTTCCTTTTCCATGCTCTTTAATATGTTCAGTTATTGGTTTTAAATAATTATCAATCATCTCTTCTTGTGCTTGAATAAACTCAGCAACTTCTAGCTTAATATATAAGTTATAATGTGCATTAATCCAATTAAATAACATATATGAAAGTGCATTATATCGATAACCTTCTTTTCCAATCAGTAAAGCAGCATCATCACCATCAATAAAAATATGAGCAATACCAGAAAATACATCTACCTCTACAGTATCAATTTCAAAACATCCAGCTTTCATTAAACCTTGAATTTTCTTTTCAATCTCAAGAGAAAGCTTTTTATTTTCAGGCGTATCTCTATCATCATCAAAAACTACTTTTTCTTGACTAGCTTTTTTCTCTACCGTTTTACTCTCTTTACTAAAAAAGTCATCAACTATCGCCTCTTCTTTAAGTAAAATATCTTTTGTTTTTCTACTCTCTTCTTTTATTTTTTTTGTTATAGTAGGTGTACGCTTCTTCTCTTTTTGGGCTACGTTTTCTCTAACCTTTTTAACTTCTGTTTTTTCTACATTTACCTTTGTTTCTGTTGTAACTTTTTTAACAGCAATAATAATGGCTGTTTTTTTAAATAAACCCATCATTCCCGTAGTAGGATGCTGTACAATTTCATAATTAATCTCAGTTACTGAACATGCTAACTCTTTGGCTGCTTTACTATAAGCTTCTTCTAATGTATCTGCTTCAATTCTTTTCATTTCCATGTCGCTCTCCCGGGCATATTAAATTTTATTTTTTTAATGCTGCTTTAACAGCTTTTTGCTTTTCATACGCATTGTTAATCACAAATTGTTGTGCAATTGTAAAGAGGTTATTCACCAACCAATAAAGTACAAGTCCTGCAGGGAATGTTAAAAAGAATACCGTCATTACTGCAGGTAACCATTGAAAAATCTTTTGCTGCATTGGATCTGTCATTGTGTTTGGTGTCAATTTTTGTTGATACCACATAGAAGCACCCATCAAAATAGGTAATACATAAAATGGATCTTTAACTGATAAATCTGTAATCCACAATGCCCATTCTGCCCCTTGAAGCTCAACAGCATTCAATAGCACTCTATAAATCGCAAAGAAAATTGGAATTTGTATTAACATAGGAAGACATCCACCCATTGGGTTTGCTCCTTCTTTTTTATACATTTCCATCATTTTCATATTCATTTTTTGTGGGTCTTTACCATATTTGGTTTTTAACTCTTTCATCTGTGGTGCAAGGTCTTTAAGCTTTTGCATCGACATCATACCTTTATATGAAAGAGGGAAAAGAACCAATTTAATAAGTAAAGTTACCAAGACAATCGCCCAACCCCAATTTCCTACATGATTATGAAACCACTCTAAAAGTTTAAAGAGTGGTTTTGCAAAGAAAGTAATCAACCCATATTCTATAGCATCTGTTAACTTAGGATTTAAGTTTTTTAATATCTCTGACTCTTTTGGTCCAAGGTAACCATGTAAAGTAAAGTTTTGCTCTCCTTGAATAAATACTAAAGCATTCTCATCGGGAGTTATTTGTGTATAAACCTTTAAAGGTTTCTCAAAATTATATAAGATAGAAGCAAAATATCGATCAAATGAAGAAGCAAACTCTACATTAACCCCATTTAACTTATCATCAGCATCAGCATCACCATCTTCAATAATTTGAATCTCACCCGTAGTCTTTTTAAGTAATGCCCCTTGATTTACCATATAAATAGTATGGTCAGCATTTGGTCTACGTCCAGGCATTACAAAATAGGTCTGTGGAGTACTAAGATTAATATTTATATCATAATGACCATCTTTATAGAAAGTCAACTCCTTAGTAACAGTCGTACTACTCAATTTTTGAGTTAATATAACTTTTTGCTCTCCCGAACTTAAATCAACACTAGAGACAGAACTACTATAGGGTGTTTTTAATGCTTCATCATTTAAAGCTGTATCTGAAAAACGAATTTCTAAAGGTTTAACCCAAGCTGGGTTTAAAAGTTTAAGCTTTTCTCCTTCATATTCATATTTTTTCTCTAACATTGTTACTTGAGCAATACGTCCTAACTCATCAATATTATAAATAAATCTATCTGAACTAATAGTTGTCAAGGCTTTAACCGTACTAAGAGGTGCTGAAGAAGCACTGCTAGGTGCATTTGTTGTAATATTCGGAGCTGTTATTGTGGAATTTTTAGTCACAATTTGAGGTGTACTATTTGTTGTTTGCAATGTTTTAGATGTTGCTGTACTATTACTATCAACGGGCTTTAATGTTTTTGGCATAAATAAATCAAAAGCTATAAATACTACAAATGATAGTGTCAATGCAAGTAATAAACGTTTCTGAAGGTCTGATTGTTGTTCCACTAGAGATTACCTTTTCCAATTCTATAAATATATTAAAATTTTACTTTACATGTTAAATTATATTAATATTTTAAGAATTATATTTAAAATAATAGGTAAATTATATCAAAAAGTGTTTGAAAATATCATTTTATAT
>JALWLW010000045.1 GCA_027081065.1 Campylobacteraceae bacterium | reverse complement strand
TACATCACTATCTTTTGTATCTGTTCCTTTTGCTACACTACCAAATACAGCAAACTCTTCTATGCCATACTTATCTTTTAATATAGGTTTTAACTCTCTTAATTTATCTATTATGGAACTATTCATAGTCTACTCTTAATAATTTTGTTCTATTATAACATAGTGTAAATAAATATAGAAAAACCAATAATAGTAAGCTACCCTTTTATAATCTCCGTAAGACGCAAAAAAATATCCTCATCCGTATAAATCTTCCCATAAGTTATCTCATGCTCTTCAAAATGTTCAATCAGTTTAGTATCATGCTCCAAAATAAGTTTTTGATAAGCCTTAGCTACCTCTTTATTTAAAACCACATCACTACCCTGCAAACTATTTGGGTCAACCAAATTAAACTCACCATTTAACTGTGGGTTCTCTTCAAATCTGTCTCGTACCATTAGAGCATAGACCTCATTTTTATGAGCTATTTCACTCAAATCGACCTCACCATAAAAGTCCCCTACCATAAAAATAAGCGACTTTTGACGCACCACTCCATTAACAAACTCACAAAAGGCTTTGTAGTCTACCTCTTTGCCCACTGTCTCTAGGGTTACAGCGTTTTCTACAATGTTGTAGATAATATTTTCGCTCTTACTAGGCTCAAAAAACTTCTCTGAATGGTTAGAGAAAAATTGTGCTTGAAGTCGGTTATGACCTTTTAGAGCTGAATAGCTAAGCAGTGCTAAAACCTCCGAAGCTACCTCTTGTTTTAGCTTAAATGTTCCAAAGTTCAAACTTCCACTTACCATAAAGGCTAAAACAATATTTAGCTCTCGCTCCTCATTAAAGACATTGGTCTTTAACCCATTGCCTTTGGCTGTTGCTTTCCAATTAATCTTACGAATATCGTCACCATGGTCATAGTCTCTAATCTCTCTAAAATCAAGCCCATCACCCTTAAAGGTGGTTAGGTGTTCTCCTAAGTTTCCAGAAAATACATCTTTTTTGGCTCTAAGAAGTATCTCTTGTGCTACCTCGTTCATGGCAACTCCTTAGGGTACTTTGATGGTCTCAATAATCGTCTTTATGATGTCATCTGTACCTATTTTTTTAGCTTGGGCTTTATAGTTAAGTAAAATTCTATGACGTAAAACAGAGTTAGCAATGTAGGAGACATCTAACGGTGTTACAAAGTCATTCCCACGAATTAGAGCCACTGCACATGATGCTTTATAGAGGTCAATCGACGCTCTAGGACTCGCTCCAAACTCCACATAATCAGCAATCTCACCACACCCATACTCTTTAGGGTAACGTGTAGCAAAAATAATCTTGGTCATATACTCTTTAATAGCGTCATCGACATGTACCTTTTTAAATGCTTCTCGAATCTCTTTTAAATCATCCAATGAAGCAACGGCATTAACCTCTTCAAAACCCTTAATCGCAACACGGTTAACAATCTCTTGCTCCTCTTCTAAAGTATTGTATCCAACCATAACCTTTAACATAAAACGGTCGAGCTGTGCTTCAGGTAATCGGTACGTTCCCTCTTGTTCTACAGGGTTTTCAGTTGCCATAACCAAAAATGGGTCATCTACTTTAAAGGTTGTATCGCCAATGGTTACTTGTCGCTCTTGCATTACCTCAAGTAAAGCTGCTTGAACTTTAGCTGGAGCTCTGTTTATCTCATCTGCGAGTAACAGGTTGGTGAAAACTGGTCCTTGTTTTACAGAAAATTCTCCATCTTTAGGGTTATATATCTCTGTTCCTGTCACATCACTAGGCAACAAATCAGGGGTAAACTGAATACGATTAAAGTCGATACCCAACGCCTTAGCCATAGCATTAATGGCTGTCGTCTTAGCTAACCCTGGCACACCCTCAACCAAAATATGCCCATTGGCAATTAACCCTACTAAAAGTGAGTCTACAAGCTCCTCTTGACCAACTATAATTTTTTTTACTTCTTCTTTTATTTCGTTTATTTTGTTCATATTTTATGTAATCCTTATATTAATTTCATGAATTATAAATCTAATTTATTAATATTTGGTAAATAGCTCTTACAAAAATTATTAATAAACAGTATATGATTTTCTAAAAGGATTATAGTGTAAGATAGTTTTTTACTTTGCTACTTTTGTGGCATTTTTTAAAAAATAAAATAAAATTTATCTTTAAAAGGTATGATATGCCATATAATCATTAGGACATAAAACATGGCACAAACAATTTATCAACTCAAAGAAGACCAACTTCGCTCAAAAATTATTCTTTTTGACCTAGATGGAACACTTATCGACTCAACTGAAGCCATTTTAGAGAGTTTTGCAAAAGCTTATGCTAAATTTGGAGCAAAAGTTCCAGCAGATGAGAGTATTAAACCTCTTATTGGTTTACCATTAGAACTCATGTTTATAAAACTAGGGGTAGATGAAGCCCAAGCCATGGACTATGTAACAGCCTACAAAGAGCATTACCGAACCATTCATACACAAAAAACTCTACTCTTACCCCATGTAGAAGAAGCCCTCAAAATAGCACGTATTTGTGCAAGACTTGGTGTTGTAACGACCAAAACAAGTAAATACTCTCGTGAACTCCTTGAGCATTTTGACATTATGAAGTACTTTGATGTTCTCATAGGAAGCGAAGATGTTACTAACCCAAAACCACATCCAGAACCTATTCTTAAAGCCCTAGATGCACTTAAGTATTCATACGGAACAGTGACTTACATGATTGGCGATACCATTTCAGACATACTAGCTGCCCAAGAAGCAGATATTGCAAGTATTGGGGTACTTACTGGGTATGGCAATGAAGATGAATTAGAAGAAGATGCTGACTTTGTAACCAAAGATGTATTTGATGCTGTTAAGATTGTTGGGAATATTTAGAATACTCTTCTTTATGTCTAATGTTTAGTCTATTGGGGATTTTAACCCAAAATAGACTACTATTCCTTATGAAAAAAATTCTAATAACAAATGACGATGGTTTCGATTCTCCTGCTCTTTTAGCACTCATAGAAGCACTTAAACCTTTAGCCGAAATTATTACCGTTGCCCCTACACTTGAAAAGTCTGCTTGTGGGCATTCACTGACCCTCACTAAACCTCTACGTTTTGTAGAAATAAAACCTAACTTTTATAAGCTTGATGACGGTACACCTACGGATTGTGTCTTTTTGGCATTGCATAAACTCTACCCACAAGATGCACAGCCTGACTTGGTCATCTCTGGCATTAATATTGGAGCAAACATGGGAGAAGATATTACCTACTCAGGAACAGCAAGTGGTGCGATGGAAGCTGTACTTCAAGGTGTTCCTGCTATTGCTATTTCACAAGATTTTTCTGATGACATGCGAGAAAAAGAGGGGTTTAAATATGAATTGGCTACAAAAAGTATTATTACATTAGTAGAAAAAATATTTGAAGGTTCATTTCCCTTAGCTCCTCGTAAATTTTTAAATGTCAATATTCCAGCCCTTTCACCTAAAGCATCAAAAGGTTTTAAAGTGACTAAAACAGGAAGCCGTGTCTATACCAACGATGCTGATTCACACATTAATCCAAGAGGTCAAGAGTATTTTTGGATAGGGTTGGTGAACCATGAATGGAGAGAAACAGAAGGACAAATGAGTGATGTTCAAGCTGTAAAGAGTGGTTATGTTTCCATTACCCCTATTCATTTAGATATGACATCGCACAAAGATATAGAGGAATTAGAACAATGGATTTAAGATTTCAACGATGTGAACTACTTTTTGGAGCAGACGATTTTGCTAAAATTCAAAAAGCAAAAATACTCATACTTGGTGTTGGTGGTGTTGGATCTTACGCACTCGATTGTCTTTTTCGTTCAGGTGTTTCAGATATTACCGTAGTAGACTATGATGTGTATGATGCAACCAATCAAAACCGTCAAATAGGAAGTGAGGCTGTAGGAGAATATAAAGTTGAAGCTCTTAAAAAACTCTACCCTTGTATTAGTACCATTAACCAAAAAATGGACATGGCATGGGTAGCAGACTTTGATTTTGAACCTTATGACTTGGTACTTGATTGTGCTGATACCACTAAAGTTAAAATTGAAGTGGCTAAAAAATGTTACAAAAAGCTCATAATGTCTTTTGGTTCAGCGAAGCGTTACGATACTTCTAAGATAGAAGTGGCTTCCATTTGGAAAAGCCACGGTGATGCATTAGGACGAAAAATAAGAAATGAATTAAAAAAAGCGAAGTTTAACAGAAACTTTACAGTTGTTTTCTCTCCCGAAGAGGACAAATGTAAAGAGAAAGGCTCTTGCGTCGCTGTTACAGGAGCGACAGGTCTAACTGTTTGTTCTGAAGCCATTAAGAAAATTTTAAAAGTTTAAAATTCTCTTACTGTTGATACTCTAGATAACATTGCAACTCTTCTGTTTTGAGCAAACTGTGGCTTAAGAAACTGCTCAATACTTGCTAAGTGAGCCATTGCTTTTGGATGACCTGCTTTAACTGCTAATTTAAACCAATATCTTGCAAGTTGTGCTTGTTTACGTACCCCTCTACCTTTTGAAAAACTAAGTCCCATTTGAAATTTTGCTTCAACTAAATTATTTCTAGCTGCTTTATGAAAATAATGAAATGCAAGTCTCTCATTTTGAGCTACACCATTCCCATTAAGATACATCATGGCTAAATCAAATTGAGCACGTGCATTACCTTTAGCTGCAGCTTCTTTAGCATAAAAAAATTTTTTAGATGCTCCTTTTATTTTTGGAGCTGTTTTTGGAGCTGTTTTTACAAAATTATTTTGAGCTGCTCTATTAAACCACATTAATGCTAAAGCTTCATTTTTTGCTACACCATTACCTGTTGCATACATAAGTCCTAAATCATATTGTGCACGTGCATTACCTCTTTCAGCTGCTCTTTTAGCATAAAAGAATTTTTGTGAAACTTGTGAATTAGCTACCACTGAACTTGGTTTCATTTGTGAAAAAGGGTTTGCTGTAAGGTTAATTGTTGCAATAAGTATTAATAATAAGATATTTTTTTTCATTTTTTGTTCCTTAATGTTTTGTTAAAATTATTATATAACATAATATATTTTTAATTACTTAAATTATTAAAAAAAAATAAAAATAAATATTAATTTTA
>JALWLW010000044.1 GCA_027081065.1 Campylobacteraceae bacterium | reverse complement strand
TACACTACCAAATGAAACAACAATTTCACTGCCAACAGATACAAAAGCATTGCCATTAGTTTTTTTATTTGCTGTTGTTCTAAACTGCATGCTCCTTATTTAATCGCCTCTCGAAGTCTCTCTTCATCGCTTAGAGTTTCATCATACTTAACAATTACTAAACTCTCTGTATCGTTAATGTACCACTCCACAACACCTTCTATGTTATGTAAGTCAGCATGTTTGGCATGGTCAGTATCGTCAAGATGAATATAAGCAATCTTGGTTTTAGCAGGGTTGTCAAGTGTGTAGACCATCACAGCCCACGCAATACATAGCACGATAATCCCATAAGCTACAGAGCTTAATGAGACTACATCTAGCAACATACCCCCAACAAAACCACCAATAAACGTACCAAAGTAACCGAAGCTATTAAAGATACCCAATACCTTTCCTCTTTGATGAACTTTGGCGTATTTTGAAGCTAAAGATTGCAAAATAGGCTCTTGAAGATTAAACCCAATAAAGAAGATAATAATCCCTGCTACAAACATTTTGTAGTCAGGACTCAAACCAATTACTAAGTAAGAGATAGCTAAGAAGAGAATCCCTAAAAGTAAAATAAGTTTATATTTTCCTTTCTTCTCGGCAATCATCGCAGCTGGTCCCATAGCAAGAATACCTACTATCATTGACGGTAAGTAGATTTTATAGAGTTCTGCTTTGTCCCAACCATACGTCTTGGTTAAAACAATAGGAATAATCATAAATGCAAAGGTCATAAAGCCCTTAACCAACATATTGGTAATATTCATTTTCATCAAGTTTGCATTTTCAAAAAGCTTAAACTTGTCACTCTCTAAATAGGTATGTTTAATGGTTGGAGGATTTGGAACAGACTTAAGTAAAATAACAATAGAGATAAGTGCCAAAGATGCCACCAAGAAAAAGAGTGTCGAAACTCCACCAAAGTGTGCTGAAATAGTCGGACCTGCCACCATAGAGAGAGCAAATGCCATACCGATGCTTCCACCCATGATTGCCATGGCTTTGCCTCGCTCCTCTTCACGTACCACATCACTAATGGTTGCCGTAATGACCGAACCTATCGCCCCTGCTCCTTGAAGCAGTCTTCCCACGAGAAGCATATAAATATTGTCAGCAAAACCTGCAACGAGTGAACCAATAGCAAAAATAACCAAGCCAATGATAATGGTCTTCTTTCGCCCTATCTTGTCACTTAGACTTCCAAAAGGAACTTGAAACAGCATTTGAGTTATGGCATACCCACCAATAATAATTCCCACCATAGTGTGGCTAGAGTTGGGCATGTTAAGTGCATAGATAGAGAGAACAGGAAGAACAATAAAGAGTCCAAACATTCGCAGTGAAATAATCAGATTTAAGGGTAGAATTTTTTTAAACATTAAATATCCTTTTATAAGTTTAAGTTATAAGTATAATTTGAATTGATTATACTACTTTTAGCTAAAAGTTTAATCTTTTATTGTTATGATACGAAGATGAAACGAATAGCCACAGCCATTGAGGTAAACTCTAAAGATACCCTACTTAGTTCCCGTTTTGGCAATGCCAAATATTATGCTTTTTTTGATGGTCAAAACTTGAAGATTGAAAAAAACAACAACAAAGGTGGAGCTTCACTTTTGAAGTGGCTTCAAGAGAAAGGGGTTTCTCATCTCTTACTTAAAGAAGAGGGGAAAATTCCTTGTGCATGGAAAAAAGAGCATAATATTACACTACTTTACCCTAGCCACCAGAACCAACCCAAACTTCAAGAGATGGTTCAAATCTATTTTCAACTTTAGATAAATGATGCACTAAAGAGTCCATGAAGCATTACTTTTAACAACCCCATTGAGAGTTTCAATGAGGCAAACCTTCATTTTTTAAAAGCTTCTGAATGCTCACTAGAGGCTATCTCATCAAAAGCTTTAAGGTTCCATCTTACAAAACCTACAGCTACCCAAACCATAATGGGTAGACTCACATACCAAATAATCTCTCCTAAATATTCCATAACTTCTCCTTAATAGTGGTGTGGGTCAGATTTGACCTCATCTATGCTTAATTTTTGGCTGTCCATCGAACGCCAAACCATCACAATGTAGCCAAAAACTATGGGAACTAAAAGTGAAACAACACTCATAACCATTAGAGTGTAGTGACTACCTGAACTGTTTTCAATGGTCAATGAACTTTGTAAATCACTAAGTGACGGATAGAAAACAGTATGATTTATACCCAAAAGCATCAGTAGTATAGTTACTATCAGCACAGTAGCCGTTCCTGTAAACCAAATAGCTGCTGGACTATTTTGTACCAATACCAAGTAGATACCAAAAAGAAAAACCATGAGAGAAAGTACTAACAGTATCAACAAAAAAGGCATCTCTAATAGATTACTCCATATTTTCATAGGTACGACTGAAACCACGCTTTGACTATTGTAAGCATAACCATCGCCTAACAGCATCATTGTAAGTAGAACCAAAAAGAGAGGTAAAAAGAGAATAAACTCTCGTTTAAGTCGTGACAAAATACGCCAAGCTATTGCTTCATTTTCTAAACTGTTATAAAAATACAAAAGTCCTTGAATTCGTGAGAGTAAAACTAAAACCAAGCCAAAGAGTAAGTTAAATGGATTTAAAAGTGCTTCAAGTCCATAGCTAGATTCTGTCCAATGTGATAAATTCATATCGTTTACCTCAAAATTTCCTCCACTATAGAGCATTCCTAATGCCACACCAATAAGAAAAATACCTAACGAACCATTAATAAAGAGTAGCCACTCATAGAAACGGGTTCCAAAAAAGTTGTTAGGCTTTTTACGGTACTCATACGATACAGCTTGAATAATGAAACAAAAGAGTATTGCCATCCAAACAAAATAGGCTCCTCCAAAACTCACAGCATAAAAGAGAGGAAAGGCAGCAAAGATTGCCCCTCCAAACATGACTAAGGTAGTAAAACCAAGTTCCCATTTACGACCTAAAGAGTTAATAATTAAATCTCGTTCATCTTCACTTTTACCCAAACTATACAGAAGAATCTGTCCACCTTGTACAAACATCATAAAGACCAATAGCCCTCCTAAAAGAGAGACTATAAACCACCAATAACTCTGTAGTGTATACAACTCAAACATCTTAGTGTTCCCCCTCTGGTCCAATTTTTATCTGCGTTAACATAATTTTTACCTCAGCAATCAACAGACCTGTAAACAAAATAGCAAAGAGCCAAAAAGTTATCATAACTGAAGTTGATGCCACATTAGAGGTTGCCATACCAACAGGTAACAAATCTTGAATCGCCCATGGTTGTCGCCCTACTTCTGCAACAATCCAGCCTGTCTCTTGTGCCACATAGCCTAGAGGAATAGTTCCAACCATTGCCCAAAGTAGCCAACGTTTAGATGCTATGACATCACGTCGTGTCCAAAACAGAACAACTGCAAAAAGTACCAAGAACCATGTACCTAGCCCAACCATAATGTGGAAACTATAGAAACTAAGTGCCACATTAGGAATGGCATCTTCAGGTTTTTTCAAATAACCATAACCCATAAAATGATGATGAGATTCAAAAAGTTTAAGTGCCTCGGTAGCTTTGACTTCATCTCCTGCTTTTTTAGCATCTTTATAAGCTCGTAATGCCTTAACCGCTATTTTCCCCTCTTCCATTTTTTGACCTATACTCATGACTCCCTTATCAGAATTTCCATAGAGCATATCTTCTATGCCAGGGACAAATGCATTAAGGTCATGATAGCCCAAAAAAGAGAGTGCAGAAGGAATCTCTACTTTAAAGTGAAACGCTTCAGAGTCGTCACCCACTTTTTTGTCAGAATTTAAAAGACCCATAGCAACAATACCTGCTCGATTTTCACCTTTGTAGAGTCCCTCCATAGCTGCTAGTTTCATGGGTTGAGTCTGTGCTACGTTGTAGGCTGACTCATCTCCTGTAGTCAATAAAAAAAGTGAAGTCACAAGACCAAAAGAGGCACTAACAATAATGCTACGCTTAGCAAAAAGAACATCTCTCTTTTTAAGCAGATACCACGCACTCACTCCCATGACAAAAAGTGAAGCGAGTACATAACCACTACTTACAGTATGAAGAAATTTACTCACAGCATTGGGGTTAAAGACAACCTCCCAAAAATTTTCCATCTCATTACGTGCCGAATCAGGGTTAAAGTGCATTCCTACTGGATGTTGCATCCACCCATTGGCAATAAGTATCCACAAAGCAGAGAGGTTAGAGCCAATAGCAACCAACCATGTTGAGAGTAGGTGCATCTCTTTACTTACTTTGTTCCAACCAAAAAACATCACTGCAAAAAAGGTTGACTCCATAAAAAATGCCATTAAACCTTCTATGGCTAAAGGGGCTCCAAAAATATCGCCCACAATCCACGAGTAGTTTGACCAATTGGTACCAAACTCAAACTCCATAATGATTCCAGTTGCCAAACCAATGGCAAAATTGATGGCTAAAATTCCCATCCAAAACTTGGTGGTCTTTTTCCACCATGCATCACCTGTACGAACATAGATACTCTCCATAATCGCTACAATAAAGGTTAAGCCCAAAGTCAATGGGACAAAGAGCCAATGGTAAAGAGCCGTTAGTGCAAACTGAGCCCTTGACCAATCAACCAAAACATCTGTAACTTCCATACTACCCTACTCCTTTGTAAGTTGTTCTAAAATATAATAACTTCTCTGAGTATCATTATCAAAATTATCTTCTAAATAGTTAGGAAAATAAAGCCACTTAATAATACCAAAGAGAATAATAAATTTAATGGCAATAATCAGCCATAAACGTCTGCCTAATCGCATCGAAGTAAATCCCTCTTTATAAAAAGAGAGAATTTTTTTAATAATGTTCATGACCTTCATCATGACGTGGATGTCTTTTTTCATGATGTTTAATAATCTTATCCATATTGGTGTCATCTAAAATCTCTAAATCATTGTTTTTAAACTTCTCCAACACATCACTAAGCAAAATACGCTCAAAACCTGTATGATAAAGCATCATGCCTAGCTCTTTAGCCTTTGCATATGGGCTAACACCCATCTCTTGTATGAGAAGAGCATCTATCTTCATCTCATGCAATAACTCCATTACAGCT
>JALWLW010000043.1 GCA_027081065.1 Campylobacteraceae bacterium | reverse complement strand
GAGAGAAGTGAGAGAGCAGTGTGTTAAACTCACTATGTACACTCTTAATGCTACATCGGTTTTGACTCCCCGTAATCATGGCACTCTCTAAACCAAGTGAAGCATTGTACTCTTGTAGCTCTTTGTAGAGATATTGGGCTGTATCGGCAAAGGCTGTAAAGATAATAAGCTTTCGATTTCCCTCATTGATAGGGTTTTCAAGTTTGTTTTTTATCTCCTCTTTGAGGTGTTGCAGTTTGCTATCATGCGTTGGTGTAATCTTGTGCATATCTTGAAGTATGGCACGAGCTACTTTTAAATCGGACTTTAAATCCTCTCTCCAACGAGCAATATCCATATCTTCTAAGTTTATCTTGACCTTTTTCCCAATGCTAAACTCTTCATCTAGCCAATCTTCATCTTCTAACTCCTCTACCTCATCAACAATGCTCATATCTTCTTGTTTTAGCTCAAAATCTTCCATCTGTGCAATGGTGTTTTGAATATTGGTAGAGAACTTATCTAGGGTCAATCTAAAACTATCTACTGAACTCTCTAACCGTTTGAGGAAATTGACCCTCATGAGTGTTTTTAGACTCTTTTCACGGCTTGACTGTTTCAGTACAGAGTTATTATTGACCTCATTGTCATAGAGATTGGCATAAAAGGGTTGCTTCGACTCGATAATATAATCAAACGGAGAGTAGATTGACATCTTAAAAGCAGAGAGTTTTTTGTATATCTCTTCTATCTCCATAACCCCAGCAAGGTCGGTAATGTGCGAACGAATAGAGCGAGGAGGTAGACGCGTTGGAAATTTTCCTATTGCACCCATATCGTAATACTTCTCTATATGTTTTCGACTTCGTGCCATTGTCACTGCATCGAGCAGTTTAAAAAAGTCAAAGTTTTGGTTAAGTTGGCTCAAAAGCCGTGAGGTAGTTCGCTCTTCTTCATCCAGTTTTGACCAATCGTTAAAGGTCTGTTGAGCCTTTCTTAATACCGAGTCAATAGAGGCAGAGATATTGAGTTTTTCATCTTTAAGGTGTGTATGTCCCTCATAAGCAAGAGCTATCTGATTTCGTAAATCTGTAAAACGGTTATTTACAGGAGTGGCACTCAGCATCAAAAGTTTGGTTTTTACCCCTGTTTGAATGATATTTAGCAGTTTTTTATAACGCGTGAGTTTTTTGTTACCTGTATCGTTGTTTCTAAAGTTGTGAGACTCATCTATAACAATTAGGTCATAGTTCTCCCACTTGACACGGGAAAGGTCAACCCCATTAGAAAAACCTTTATCTCTAAGTAAATCGGTATGGTAGAGAACATCATAATTGAACCTATCTTTTAGCAGAGGATTCTCTTCATAGTTGTTCACAAAGGTTTTCCAGTTATCGCCCAACTTTTTAGGGCAAAGAACCAATACAGATTTGTTTCGCTCTTGGTAGTACTTAATCACCCCCAACGCTGAGAAGGTCTTACCTAAGCCCACCGAGTCAGCTAAGATACACCCATTGTATCGCTCCAGTTTATTGATAAGCCCCAAAACAGCATCTTTTTGAAAGTCATATAGAAGAGACCATATTACAGACTCTTTAAAGCCTGTCTTCTCATTTGCCAGTTCATCTTGGCTAAGGTCTTCAAGAAACTCATTAAAGATATGATAGAGGGTTAAGTAGTAGATAAATTCAGGAGCATTCTCTTTGTATAGGTTGTCAATATACGCCACGACTTCATCGGTTATATCTTGGAGTATGTTTTCATCTTCCCATACATTGTTAAAGTTGTCAAGAAAACTTTTAGTAGCTGTTGGCTCTTCCATCTTCGTGATTTGTCCCAAAACCAAGTTGTCTTTTTTGTACCCAAACCCAGCACTTGAAAACTCATTTATATTGAGATAAGTAGCATTATCATCGAGTATCATCATAGGATTTAAAGCACTGTTACCACGACTTGATTTAAACTTTACCCTCTTTTCACACCATTTACGACACTCCTTAGCAATGGTTCGCCCTTTAAGTTCATTTTTGAGGTTAATCTCAAACTCTGAACCCGATATGGCTTTTTGTCTGTTGGCACTGTTGATTTCAAAGAAACGAGAATCTTTTTTACTCTCATCCTCTTTTATAAATGCAGGGTCAGTAAAGATAAACCGAAGCTCTTCAATCTGATTGAGTTCTTTTTTGAGTGACTCATAACCATAGATAGAGAAGATAGAAGAGGCAATGCTTAATTTTGAACCTTTTTTGATGGACTCTTTTAGGTCATCTCCTACAATATTGATTTTGTTGTCAAATATTTTTATCATTCCCTATCTCCCTTTTTATTTATATATTTTACTTGAAACAGATTAAAGATAGTATGATATTTATTATTCACATAGTGAGAGGAAAAATTAATTACAATAATATAGAAGTAGAAGTAATCTTTTTCGTTGCAATTTTTTCTTTAATCTAGGAGTGTGTAAGGAGGTATACTACTGTATCCGACGAAGCACAACGACAACGAGTAAAGGAAAAAGAGTGACAAAAAATGGTGATCACGATTGGACTTGAACCAACGACTTCTTCCATGTCAAGGAAGTACTCTACCAACTGAGTTACGCGATCACTTTTTAGAAGCGTGAGATTCTATTACTTTTTGACTTAAATAAAGATTACAGATAGATTTTATGAACTATTTTTTTTCACCGTTACTCCTTGTTTTTCTATGTTTAACTCTTTGTGCATGAGTTATGGCGATTGCCATGGCATCTGTAATATCCAAAGGTTTAATTTCTTTTTTAATTTTTAAAATACGCTTAACCATAAAAGCAACTTGCTCTTTATTTGCTTTTCCATTACCAGTAATTGCTTTTTTAACTTGCAAAGGCGTGTATTCATGGTAATCCCCATGTGTTAATAAAATTTTTAAAGTTAATGCACCACGAAATTGTGCCAATTTCAATACTGTTTGTGGATTATGTGCATAAAATATATCTTCTATGGCTACTTCATCTATATGTTGGGCTTTAAGAATCGTATCTAATCCATCTACTAGCTCTAATATCTGTTCTTTTAAAATATTTTTTTTAAATTTAAGTATTCCAGCTTCAATAAGTGAATAGTTTTCACCTGTTAATTCTATGATACAATAACCTAAAACTCGTGTTCCAGGGTCAATTCCAAGTATTTTCATTCACACCTTTATTCACAGCGTGAATAGTTTAAGCACACTGTCGTTTAAACCCATATTTTAGCGAATTTTTGCTAATATTTAAAGAATTATTCACATTAAGAATTGGAACATCATGAACATAGGAAATATTGTACTTAAAAAACTTAAGCAAGAAATAAGTAACTCTGAATGGGAGAGGTACATTAAAACCTTAAACTATGATGAAGCTTCATCAAGATCAAATTTAGCACAATTTTATGCACCCAATATGCTTTTAGCTAAATGGATTAAAACAAAATACCAAGATAAAATTGCTCACCTCTTTGAAGTCGAATCTGATATTCGTCCTAAAGTAATTATTTCTGTTGGAAAAGGTAAAACACAAACATCAAGCCAACAAAGAGTCAAAATAGATAATGAACAAAAAAATCAAAGTAAAAGTACTATTTTAAACCCCTCATTTACCTTTGAAAGCTTTATTATTGGGGACTCAAATCAATTTGCCTACACAACTTCTAAATCAGTTGCTGAAAAACCAGGAGCATTATATAATCCTTTATTTCTTTATGGTGGTGTCGGACTTGGAAAAACACACCTTATTCAAGCCATTGGTAACCATCAAATTGCTATGGGTAAAAAAGTAATCTACACTACATTTGAACAGTTTATGAACAAATTCACTTCTCATCTACGTTCACAAACCATGGATAGATTTCGTGACCACTTTAGAGAATGTGATGTTCTTCTAATTGATGATATACAATTTTTAAGTAGAAAAGAGCAAACTCAAGAAGAATTTTTTCACACTTTTAATGAACTTCATCAAGCTAAAAAGCAAATTGTCATTACCTCTGATAGACAACCCAATAAAATTGCAGGTCTAGTTGATAGACTTAGAAGTCGTTTTGAATGGGGTCTAATGGCTGACATACAACCTCCTGGACTTGAAACTAAAATAGCTATTATTCAAAAAAAATGTGAAATTGATGGAATTGATTTAAACCAAGACATTATTAATTTTATTGCATCAAACATGGGTGATAATATCCGTGAAATCGAAGGAGCAATTATTAAACTTAACGCCTATGCAGGGCTTATGAACCAAGAATTAACTTTAGATTTTGCACAAAATGTCATCAAAGATCAATTAGCAGAAAAACAAACCAACATCACCATCGATGACATTGTAAAAGTTATCTCTAAAGAACTTAACATCAAACTTTCTGATATTAAATCAAAGAAAAGAACTAAAGATGTTGTAGCAGCAAGAAGAATTTCTATTTATCTTACAAGAAATTTAACACCAAATTCTATGCCACAAATTGCTGTCTATTTTGGAATGAAAGACCATACAGCTGTTTCTCATGCCATGAAAAAGATTAATGAACTCGTTGAAAATGATGAAAATTTTAAAGTTTTATTAGAAGAATTTACCAATAAAATCACTTCTGAGCAAAGTAAATAAAGAGTCATTAAAAGTTAATCTAAAGAACTAATAAAAAAAGATATAATTCAATAAGTGAATAGATGTGAAAAAGTATAATAAATTAAAAACATCTTCAAGTCCCATAAAACATAGTTCAAAAAAGGTTTTTCACCTTTTCAACAAGAACTACTACTACTGCTACTTATTTTAAATAAAATAAGAGAGATATAAAACAAAAATGAAGGAAAAAAATGAAGATTCATGTTGAAAAACCATTAATGGAATCCATATTAATTAATTTACAAGCTTTTTTAGAAAAAAAAGATGCCAGTCAAATTACTTCACACGTTTACATAGAAGCAATAAATAATAAAGTAACTCTTAAAGCAACCGATGGAGAAATAGGTTTAATTGTTAATTCATCTAATATAATTATCGAAGATGAAGGTTCATTCACTGCAAATGGAAAAAAACTTTTAGATATTATTCGTATTTTAAAAAATGAAAAAATTATTTTAGAAAAAATAGAAAACAATCTAAATATTAAACAAAATCAATCTAAATTTAAACTTCCAACTTTTAATCCTAAAAATTATCCTTCATTTCCTTTAATTGAAAATAAACCA
The DNA here is from genome assembly GCA_027081065.1 of Campylobacteraceae bacterium. The sequence goes on along the minus strand of JALWLW010000043.1, from coordinate 14,457 downwards.
CAAATTACTTTAGATTCTATTAGTTTAATACGTAGCTTAAAAAAAATCTCATCAGCCATTGACAATAATAACCCAAAATTTGAACTTAATGGTGCACTACTAGACATAAAACAAAATGAAACAAAATTGGTAGGAACAGATACTAGACGTCTATCTATCGCTTCAATCCAAACACAAAATGAAAATGAATTTTCTTTAATTATTCCTAAAAAAGCAATTTTAGAAATTCAAAAACTTTTTATAAATCAAATTAATATCTATTATGACAATACCAATTTAATTATTAAAAATCAAAATTACTATTTCTTTACACGCTTAATTAATGGAAACTATCCAGATTATGCACGTATTATTCCAAATGAAACTAAACTTAATATTACTTTACCTAAAAAAGAGATGCTAGAAGCAATCAAAATGATTACCACTATTTCTCAAGAAATCAAAGTTACATTTACTCCTGAAGGTATTTTATTTAACTCATTAACAGCAGATAATATTGAAGCTAAAACAGAACTACTTCTTCCTACAGGAATTAGTGAACCTTTTGAACTTAATGTTAACAGTAGGTATCTTTTAGATTTTATAGCACAAGTAGATGATACAACTTTTAAAATTGCACTAAATGAACCAACACTACCTTTTGTCTTAATAGACAAGGAATTTATTACAGTTATTATGCCAATCATTGCATAAAAGAGGAAAATTATTGATGTCAACCAAATTTATTTTTGTTACAGGTGGAGTTTTAAGCTCTCTTGGAAAAGGAATTACAGCTGCGAGTATCGGAACACTTTTAAAACATTCAGGATTTAGAGTAGGCGTACTCAAACTTGATCCCTATATTAATGTCGACCCAGGAACAATGTCTCCCCTTGAACATGGAGAAGTCTTTGTTACCAAAGATGGAGCTGAAACAGATTTAGACTTAGGGCACTATGAACGTTTTTTAGATACTTCTTTAAGACAAGACAATAACTTTACCACGGGTAGAATCTATAAATCTGTTATTGAAAATGAACGTTTAGGTAAATATTTAGGTAAAACCATTCAAATCGTCCCTCATATTACCAATGAGATTAAAGAGCGTATTGTTAAAGCTGGAGAAACTAAAGATATTTTAATTGTAGAACTTGGTGGAACAACAGGAGACATGGAGGGAATGCCATTTCTTGAGACTATTCGTCAAATGAAACATGATATGGGACGTGAAAATGTAATGAATATTCATGTTACTTTACTTCCTTATATTCGTACAGCAGGTGAAATTAAAACTAAACCAACACAACATTCAGTTCAAGAGCTTAGACGTATTGGTATTACACCACAAATACTTATTCTTAGAAGTGAAGAGAGAATTCCTAGTGACATTCGACGTAAAGTCGCTTTCTCTTGTGATGTTGATGAAAAATCAGTTATTGAAGCGATTGATGCACCAACTATTTATGAAGTTCCTTTAAATTTCTTGACACAAGATATCTTAGAGCCTATTGCTAAAGAGTTAAATCTTGGTGAATTAAAACCTGATATGCAACTTTGGTCAGATTTGGTACATAAAATTATTCAACCAACTAACAAAACAACCATCGCTTTCGTTGGTAAATACTTAGACTTAAAAGAGTCATATAAGTCTCTAACCGAAGCACTTATTCACGCTGGAGCTCACCTTGATACTAATGTTGAAATTAAGTGGGTAGATTCAGAAAAAATAGAAAATAATGGTGCTAAAAAATACCTTATAGACTGTGATGGAATCTTAGTTGCAGGTGGTTTTGGCGAACGTGGTGTTGAGGGTAAAATTGAAGCCATTAGATACGCAAGAGAAGAGAAAATACCATTTTTAGGTATTTGTCTAGGAATGCAACTTGCCATGATTGAATTTGCTCGTAATGTTCTTGGTTTAGAAAATGCAACTTCTGTAGAGTTTAATGAAGAGACTGAAAATCCTATTATATTTTTAATTGATGAGTTTATAGACTCTGCTGGTTCAAAACAAGTACGAACATCAACTTCACCTATGGGTGGAACCATGCGTTTAGGTGAGTATGAGTGTGATACCAAAGAGGGTTCAAACCTTCGTGAGGCTTATGGTGCATCAACTATTTTTGAGCGTCACCGACACCGATATGAAGCCAACCCAAAATATCGTGAAGCATTAGAGAACAATGGAATGATAATTACAGGTGAATCAGCAGGGCTTATTGAAGCTATTGAAGTAGCTGAACACCCTTGGTTTTTAGGGGTTCAGTTCCACCCTGAATTTACCTCACGATTACAAAATCCAAATCCATCTATTTTGGCATTTGTTAAGAACGCATTAAACAAATGAAGTAACCGTAGGTGTGACGATACCATACCTGCGTAATAAAAGATAAACTATGCCCTACCTTCAAATAACCCCAACACAAATCGACCAAAAACTCCAAAGACGTTTTTCTAAAGACGGACATCTCTCTTTAGCCGATTTACCAAAACCTTCACAGTTTAAAGACATGGAGAGAGCAGTAGCAAGAATAGTCAAAGCTATTCACACAGGTGAAAAACTCATGCTCATCGGTGACTATGATGTCGATGGGGTGGTCTCTACTACCTTAATAAATATGTTTTTTCAAGAGATTGGGGTGGATTTGGAGTGGATTATCCCTAACCGTTTTCGTGATGGTTATGGACTTTCTCCTAATCTCATGCCTAGAGTTGAGGGGGCAGACTTAATCTTTACAGTTGACAACGGCATTGCAGCTGTGGCTGCTGCGAAGATGTGTCAAGAGATGGGAATTGATTTAATCATTACCGACCATCACATTGTTCCTGCTCAAATTCCTGAAGCTTATGCCATTGTTAACCAAAAACAAGAGGATTGTCCATTTCCCTACGAAGAAGTGTGTGGTGCACAGATTGCTTGGTACCTCATAGCATCACTTAATAAGGCTTTAAACGCCAATGTGGACATCAAGTCATACCTTGGCTTGGTGAGCATTGCTATTATCGCTGACATGATGCCTCTACAACATATAAACCGTGCTATGGTTAAGGCTGGGCTTCAACTCCTTAACCGTTCCCAACTTCCTGCTATTAAAGCCTTTATGGAAAAGCTGGATAAAGAGATTTTAAATGCCGATGATATAGGCTTTCAAATTGCCCCTGTGCTAAACTCTGCTGGACGCATGGACGATTCAAAATGGTCAGTTGAGTTTCTGCTTAGTAGTAACATTTATGACGCTCGTGTACGACTGGAGAGGCTCAAAGACTTTAATGAAAACAGAAAAGCCATCGAGCAACGCATCACCGATGAAGCTGTTAAACAAGTGGACATTAACGACGACATTTTGGTAGTAGCAGGTGAAGATTGGCATGAAGGTGTTGTGGGAATTGTTGCTGCACGGATTGGGCGACGTTTTGAGAAGCCATGTATTGTATTGACTAGAGCTGAGAATGGAGAGTTAAAAGGTTCAGGGCGTAGCTTTCATGTCTGTAATCTTTTTAAAGTCACCTCTGCGTGTAGACCTCTGCTAAATAAATTTGGTGGACATGAAGCTGCCATTGGTTTGAGTTTGAGTGAAGAGAATTTAGAAGCGTTTAAACAACAACTGCAACTTGAGTACAAAAAAGAGAACTACTCTGAACAACTCATTGACCCTGACATTTTAGGAGAGTTGAGTTTTTCACATATAGATTTTAATCTTGTGAATATGTTAAAAGCTTATGAACCTTATGGTCAAGGTAATGCACGACCAAAGTTTATCTCTAGAAATGTTATCATTGAAGATGTAGCTGAGATGGGGAAAGAGAAAGAGCATCGACGTTTTACTTTTTCACAAGAGGGGAAGCGTCAACAAGCCGTACTTTTTAAGACAAAAAAGGTTTTTCATGTTGGGCAAGTGGTTTCCGTTGTTTATGGGGTTAATGAAAACCATTTTAACAATCGTATTACTTTGCAGTTGATGGTGGAGAAAATTTTTTAGAAAAATATGACAATTTGAAGGATTTCTAGGTTATCGTAAAAAAATAGTCTAAAATACATTTATGTTTAATAAAAAGAAAGAACGGCTCTATATCTCTGAACTTGTAGAAGATCCATCGGTGACCTATCCTTCCTATTATGTCTTGAGTAACTCTATGATGAAAAACGAGATGTTACATTATGCACTAATTGTTTTACATACTTTAGACTTTGAGCACTATGAACACCCTGCTTCTTATGATGATATTTTTTCTATGTTTTTAGGGGGAATGTACCCTATATACAAAGAAATGTATGTTGTTGGATATTTTGGTGGAAAGATGATGTACCTTGAATCTGCTGGTTGGAAAATGATGCCTTGTACACAAGATGTGTTTAAAATGGAGAATTGGATGGTTTGTTAGGTAAAGCGTAGGAATTTTATATTTTCTTAAAAGTTTTTTGATTATTATGAATACTCAAAGGGATATATATGATAATAAATAGTTTACATAAAATTTTAGCTTTATTGGTACTCTGCACGACTTTTTCTTTCTCTGTTAGCATTCCAGCTGACTTAGCTTCTGAGATATCATCGATTCCTATAAATAAAGCCAACTATAGTATTCATATTCAATCTGTAAATTCACAAACACCTATTGCTTCGTGGAATACTCATGTGAAACGTTCTCCTGCTTCAGTAATTAAGCTTTTAACTACCTATTCAGCTTTACTTAAATTGGGTTTTGATTATCGTTGGGAAACGAAGTTCTATTATACAGGCTCTTTAAAAAATGGCATACTCAAAGGAGACTTGTATGTTAAGGCATCAGGTGATTCTACTTTAGGGACAGAGCATATCGATGATATTTCAGCACAAGTAAGGGCTGCTGGGATTCGTAAGATTAGAGGAAATATTATTATTGACCGAACCCTTTTTAGTGTTGCCAATAAAAACAATTCAGGTTTTGATAAAAATGTTTATAGTCCTTATAATGCAATGCCTGATGCAATTATGTTTAACAAGCGAAAAAGTACTATTTGTATTACCCCTCATTCTAAAAAAGCTAAAATCTCTAAAGATGTTCCAGATCAAAGTTATAAAGTAGTGAATAAGTTACGCATGGTCAATGGTTCATGTAGAGGTAGTCGTGCTTGGCCTAAAGTAAGTATTAAGACCAATAATTCTGGACGTTCAACAGTATTTTTAACAGGAAAATTAGCAAAACGTTGTGGTAGTCGAAAAGTTTGTAAGGTTATCTCTATGCCCCATCGTGCATTTTATTATGCTTTTAAAAATGGTTTAGCCCATCAAAATATTAAGCTAGAAGGGACATTGAAACTTAAAAAAGTACCTGCATCTGCTACGTATATTTTTTCTCACTATTCCGAGCCGTTAGAGTCAGTAATTTCAACCATTGCTAAGAAGTCTGACAATTTAATGGCACGACAACTTATGTTAACTATGGGAGCTGTTAGTTTTGATGGACCGAGTACGCTTTATAAAAGTCGTAAAGCGATTGAGAATATGTTAAATAAATATTATATTTTGGAAAAAGGGACAACTTATATTGCTAATGGTTCAGGACTTTCTCGTTCAGCAAAGTTAACAGCTAAATCGTTAGCAAATTTGCTTGACCATGCTTATAAAAATTATGGTCAACGCTGGATGGACACTTTAGCCATAGCTGGAATAGATGGGACAATAAAGCGACGTTTTAAATATTCATCTGTTTATGGTCGAGCATGGATGAAAACAGGAACAATTAAAAGGGTTAAAAATATTGCAGGTTACGTAGAGGGTATATCTGGTGAACGTTATGTGGTAGTGGTCTTGGTTAATGATAAATATTCACGCAAATATGGTGCTAAATTGGCAAACTTGGTTATTGAATGGGTTGCAAATACACTCTAATGAAAAATAATCGTGTAGCTGTCATTATTGCTGGTGGAAAAAGTTCACGAATGAAAGAAGACAAAGCATTACTTCCTTTTGGAGGTTTTTCATCTTTAGCTGAATTTCAATATGAACGTTTAAGTAAATTATTTGATAGCGTTTATATTTCATCTAAAAAAGATAAATTTAACTTTGATGCTAAGGTGATTAAAGATGTGAATAACATCTCATCACCTTTGGTGGGATTGGTCTCTATTTTTGAAACATTAGCATGTGATGAAATTTTTGTTTTGAGTGTAGATGCCCCTTTTGTGAAAAAGTATGTCATTACTAAGTTATATGACGCAAGAGAAATAGGTGTTGATGTGATTGTAGTTGAGTCTCAAAATGGACTTGAACCCTTATGTGCAATTTATCGTCGAAGTTTTTTAACTGAAGCTAAAAGTGCATTAAAAAATAATACTCATCGATTACAAACATTGTTTGAACAGTTGAAAGTGAAAAAAGTTCCCATAGAAGAGGAACATTTTTTTATGAATTTAAATTATCCTCATGAGTATAAAGAAGCACAAGAGAGATTAAATAAGGCTATTTAAGCTTTATCGTCTCTCTTCAATCATCTCTTTCATCATTCTTTGGGTAAAAGTGACAAATTTTTCAAAGAGTTCACTTCGATATTTATCTTTATGGTAAATCATATAGAAGTTACGTTTACATTCAAAGTTTCGTAAAGGGACTTGAATTAGTTTTTTATTGTGTATTTCTTGAGTTACGGCAATTTTAGAAATACAGGTTAAACATTGATGGTTAAGTAACAATGATTTAATAGATTCGGTGTGTCCTAATTCTAAAAAGATATTAATATGGTCAACTTTATCTTTAACATAGTCTAAAAAAACTTCTCGTGTACCAGACCCCTCTTCTCTTAGTACCCATTTCCTTGTTTGTAGAGTATCTATGAAACAAGCATCTTTGAGAGATTCATCTGTGGTCACTACGACCAATTCATCTATGCCTACAATACTTTTTATGATGTCCGAGTCATTTACGACCCCTTCAATAAAAGCAACATCCAGTTCCCCCTCTTTAATAAGGTTCACGATGTTTTTTGTATTACCTTCTTTAAGGGCTACTTTGACATCTGGGTAGTTGTTCATGTAAGAGCAGATAATGGGAGGCATAAGGTAGTCAACAATGGTCGTACTAGCTCCTACTCTTACCATACCTTTGTTGGCAGTGTTTTTAAACTCATACTCAATATCATTGATTTTTTTTAAAATAGGCGTAATCTCTTTTTCAAAAGCACGACCCATTTCATTGAGTACAAGTTTTTTATTAATTCGGTCAAAAAGAGGATTACCTAAGATTTTTTCAAGCTCTTTAATTGCCATGGAGATCGCTGATTGGCTTAGCCCCATTCCTTTAGCAACATTGGTAAGATGACCTTCTTTTACAACATTTAAAAATATTTCAAGCTGACGTAGAGTGAGTTTATCTTTTTTTTCTTTCATACAAATATTATATCAGAATAATAGTTTATTTTAATTATCATCATAAAAAAAACTTAATATCTAGTAAAATAGTGGTGATTAGATTAAATCTACACCTTTTTCACCTTTTATCATTGCCCCAATAACATAAGCATCTGTATTGGTACAAATGGCTTCAACATGTTCACCCTCAACCACTAAGACCATACCTACACCCATGTTAAAAGTTCTAAACATCTCTTCTTCATCAATATAATTGGACATAAAATCAAAAATTTCTAAAGTTTTAATGCTCTCTTTTGAAACCTGAGCTCTCATCCCCTCTGGTAGAACTCTTGGTAAGTTCTCAACAATACCTCCTCCTGTAATATGTGCAAGGGCTACGATTTTATCTCGATTGGCTTTGAACTCTTTGACATAAATACGTGTAGGCTCTAAGAGTGTCTCGATAAGAGGTTTTCCTTGAAATTCAGAGTCTAAAGACATACCCAGTTTGTCAAAGAAAAGTTTTCTAACCAATGAATATCCATTCGAGTGAACACCAGAGCTTGGAAGGGCTAAAATAACTTGTCCCTCTTTTACATTTGAAACTGTATCCATTTCAGAACGCTCTGCAATACCTACTGCAAAACCAGCTAAGTCAAAGTCATCATTGGAGTACATACCAGGCATTTCAGCTGTCTCTCCACCAACCAGTGAACACTCGCTTCGTCTACAGCCTTCTGCTATTCCAGCAACAACATCTTTAGCATTTTCTGGTACTAATTTACCTGTTGCATAGTAATCCAAGAAAAACATAGGTGTCCCAAAGTTACAAATAAGGTCATTGACACACATAGCTACAAGGTCAATACCTACTGTATTGAATTTTTCACTTTCAATAGCCAATTTCAGTTTTGTTCCAACACCATCAGTTGCTGAAAGAATAACAGGTTCTTTATAACCAGTTGGAAGAGCATAAGCTCCTGCGAATGAGCCAATCCCACCGATTACATTTTTGTCAAATGTTGATTTTACATCTGATTTAATTGCTTCTACGAAGTTGTTTCCTGCGTCAATATCTACACCAGCATCTTTGTATGAAATGTTTGCCATGAGTTGTCCTATAAGTTTATGATTAAAAAATTGTCGTATTATAACTAAAATTAACTGTTTAATTTACGTCCGAGTTTCTCTTCAACGGCATTGACTTTGTTTCCTAAGCGACCCATTGCCCCTTTTCTCCAATCTATTTTAATACTTGAATAGACTCGTCCACAATCGCTCTGTAGCTCTGTATATGCTTTGTTGATGACATCCATCACTTCGGCAACAGTCTCACCTTCGATAATTGTTCCCATTGGAGTAAGTTGATAAGGTAAACCACTTTTGTCTACAATATCTAAAACACGTGCAACAAAGGCACTTTTACTTTGGGTAGCTTCGGTTGGGAACATTGAAAATTCTACTAATGCTGACATTTTATATCCTTGGTTTTAATATTTGAATCATACAAGAAAGCGTGTTTATTTATGATAAAATTAGGAAATATATTTTAGGAGTAACTTTATGCATCTGATTCAAAGAGCATTCATGGTGATGTTATTGCTTTTAGTATTGATTTTTACAGCTTGTAATCATGAAGAAAAAAAGCTTCCTAAATCATCAAAGATATTGCTCAAAGGAAAACCTAATGAAGAGAGTTACCATTTAGCACAGCAATATTTTTTAGAGGGTGAATATAAGAAAGCTTTAGACTTTCATTTGAAGCAGTTAAAAGAAGATTTAAAGTATTATGAAGAGATTAGTTTAGAGATTGCTTTGGACTATAATAATATTGGTTTAGACTATGATGCGTTAAAACAATACAAACAAGCATTAAATTACTATTTAAAAACAATGAAGATTGATGATATACGATTGGAAAAAAATTCAGCAGAACGTTCAACAACTTATTATAATGTTGCTTCTGCTTATGATGGATTAGGAGAGTATGCGAATGCTATTAACTATTACTTGAAAGCTTTAAAAATTGACAAAGCCGTTCAGGGACAAGATGCTCCTGACGTTTTAGCAGGTTATCAAATGCTTTCAATGGCATATAGTAAGGCCTTAAAGCCTAGATTGGCATTAAAATATAAAAAAATGGCTCTATCTTATCAAGAACATAACTACGGGAAAGATGACCTTAGAACAAAAGAGACCAAAAAAGAAGTAGAGGAAATGCAAAAACAGCTTCAGCCTATGGATAAAAATTAAACAATGAACGATATAGTTATAGTTGGGGCAGGGGCAAGTGGCTTGGTTACAGCCATTGTAGCTGCAAGACGAGGGAAGAGGGTAGTTGTTTTAGAAAAAAATCATAAAGTAGGTAAAAAGCTTTTAGCTACAGGTAATGGTAAATGTAACATTGCTAATGGACGACCTACCGTAGAGCGTTTTTATTCACAAAACTCTAAGTTTATTAGCAAGATTTTTGATGGTTATAGTTTTAAAGTCATAAAACATTTTTTTAAGTCCATTGGTTTAGAACTTATTGAAGCTAAAGAGGGAAAGTTCTTTCCAATGTCTCTACAGGCTTCTTCTGTTGTGGAACTTTTAGCTTATGCTTGTGAACAGCTAGGTGTTGAAATTCTCTGTGATGCAGAGGTAAAAAAAACCTCTTTTAAAAATAATAAGTTTACTATAGATTATAATGATAAAAAAATAGAATCTAAAAAATTAGTTTTAGCCACAGGACATTGTTCTGCACCACAATTGGGTGGGGTGATAGATGGCATTGTTTTTGCACGTTCTTTTGGACATACCATTATTCAAGACTTTCCAACTTTAGTACAGTTAACAGCACCTTATAAAGAGAGCTATTTAAAACGTATAGCTGGAGTGAAAGTCCAAAGTAGAGTAACGTTAAAAGTAGGGCAGAGTGAAATTATAAAGCAAGGGGATATTCTTTTTACAAACTATGGTATCTCAGGGTTAGCCATATTGGATATTAGCCGTTTTGTCATAGAAGAACTTTTAGTGAAAAAAAGTATTATATTAACCATTGATTTGATGCCTAAAATGAGTCATGAACAGCTTTTAGCACTTATGAAGAAAAGTCTAGTTAAAAAGAGTCAAAAGCCTTTACAGATATGGATGCAAGGCTTCATCAATAAAAAGCTTATATTACCTATTTTAGAGCCATTAAAACTCCAAAATGAAACTGTTGGTTCGCTAATCCTGAACATTAAAAAGCTAGAAGAGCTGGTACAAATTATTAAAAAATTTCCTTTTAAAATAAACGGAAGTAAAGGTTATAGGGGTGCAGAAGTAGCAACAGGTGGAGTAAGTACAAAAGAAATAGATGCTAACACTATGGAATCGAGAAAACAAAAAGGGCTTTATGTGGTAGGTGAAGTGTTAGATATAGATGGTGATAGAGGGGGATTCAATCTTCAATTAGCTTGGGTGTCAGCTTTAAGAGCAGGGGAAGCTTTATAGCCAGTAGCCCTACTTTTGTCTTTTTTTCCATAGTTTTTCAAATTTTTTACGTTTCATAATGGAAAGCTTTTCTACAAAAATTTTACCATCTAAGTGATCCATTTCATGCTGAAGGGCAATGGCTAAAAATTCATCATTTTCAAGGGTCTTTTTTTCACCATAACGATCTTGATACTCCATGACAATACTTGAATAACGTTCGATTTTTTCATAAAACCCAGGAACAGAGAGACACCCCTCTTGTTTTTTACATTTCCCTGACATGCTTTTAAAAACAGGGTTAATAACCTCTAAAGTATCTTCTTTTTTTATGACTGCATCTTCAGATTCATCTTCTGGAATATTTAAAATAAGTACACGTTTAGCAACACCAATTTGAATGGCTGCTAAACCAAGACCTGTTTGCGAGAGCATGGTATCATACATGTCTTCAAGTAAGGTATGTAGCTCTTCATTAAACTCTGTAACAGGCTCAGATATCTCTTTTAAGCGTTTGTTAGGATAAACAAGAATCTCTCTAATCATACTATCTCTTAAATTCTAGCTAAAGCTTTTGGTTAAAACTTGGTCAATTAAACCATATTCTACTGCTTGGGCAGAAGACATAAAGTTGTCTCTTTCGGTATCTTTTTCCAGTTGTTTTGCTTTTTTACCACAGTTTTCAGCCATGATTTCATTGAGTGTATCTTTTAAGCGTTGAATCTCTTCAGCTTGAATTTGAATGTCAGTAGATTGACCTTGAGCTCCACCTGAGGGTTGGTGAATCATTATTCTTGCATTTGGAAGAGCATAACGCTTACCTTTTGCTCCAGATGAGAGTAAAAAAGCACCCATTGATGCTGCTTGACCAATACAAATGGTCACAATATCTGGTTTAATATAATTCATGGTATCAAACATAGCTAAACCAGAAGTAATTACTCCTCCTGGAGAGTTAATGTAAAAGTAGATGTCTTTGTCTGGGTCTTGTGCTTCAAGAAAAAGTAGCTGTGCTACAATGGTAGAAGCTACTTGGTCATTCACTTCACCACTCATCATAATAATTCTGTCTTTTAATAGTCTTGAATAGATGTCGTAAGAACGCTCACCACGACCTGTTTGTTCTACAACGTAAGGAATATAACTCATTAATAGTGCCTTGTTTTATAATTTTTAATTGTTAGGAGAATACACTTTTTTTACTTAGAAATGTATAAGTGTTAGGAAATGTAGGGGTCAACCTATCTGTTGACCCATTAATTTTAAAGTTTATTGGTTAATTCCAATAATTTTAGCAAATAGTTTATCTTCAATCATACCCATTTTAATAGCAGGTAAAAGATTGTTCTCTTGGTAATAGTTAATTACTTCTTGAGGATCTTGACCTGACATCATTGCTTCATAGTAGATAGTTTGAGAAACTTCTTGATCATTTACATCAACACCCTCTTTTTTAGCAAGGTAATCAACAAGGAAAGTGGCTTTTACTGAGTTTGTTGCCATCTCTTTAACACTCTCTCTTAGTTCATTAATTTTTTCTTCATTGTCTTTGTACTCAGCCAGTTCATCTTCGCTCATTTCTCTTGCTTTATTATTGACTTGAGCATCAATCTCTTGGTCAACAATATTTTGAGGAAGAGCAAAGTCATATTTATTTACAAGAGATTCAATTAGCTGTGGTTTAAGTGTTTCATTGTAAAGTTTAGAGACTTTTTCAGATTTAATTTGTTCAGCAATTTTTTCTTTTACAGTATCAGCCGTTGCATCATCTTCATTGGGAATGAGCTTTTTAATCATTGCTTCATCAAGTGTTGCTTCTGCTTTTTCTTTAATGTCATTTAAAGTGACTGTAAATACAGCTTCTTTACCTGCTAAGTCAGCTGCTTGGTAATCTTCAGGGAAAGTAACAGTAATCTCTTTTGTCTCTTCTTTAGTCATACCAACCATTTGGTCTTCAAAACCTGGAATGAATTGACCTGAACCAATAATAAGTTCAAAACCTTCAGCCTTACCACCATCAAACTCTACACCATCAACTCTACCTACAAAATCAAAATTTGCTTGGTCATCTTTTTTTAATGCTCGAGTTTCTGAAATAGATTCATATGGAGCATTTGCATCTAAAAGTGTTTGAAGTTTTTCATCAATTTCAGCATCTTCTACAGTAGGTTCATCATATTTTGGAGCAAGATCTTTATAACCTTCCACTTCAATCGTTGGTCTAAGTGAAATTATTAATTCAGTTTCAATGTTCTCATCAGATTTATCATACTTTTTAAATGTTGGTTCTGAAATAATATCAACTGGGTTAATCTCTAACTCTTTTTTAGCTTGTTCAATAATATCTTGAATAGCTTGACTTTCAGCATCTTGTTGAAGCTGCTCTCCATACATCTGTTTAATTTTTGCTAAAGGTACTTTACCTTTTCTAAAACCATCTACAGAAGCAGTTTTAGCTACTTGCTTAGCTGCTTTGTTTAGGTTTTTATCAATGTCTGCTGTATCAATTGTTGCTACTACTGATACATTTGCCGCATCAATTTTTGTTGCTGTAATATTCATTACAATCCTTTTTTCCAAAATAATTGTCGAATTTTAGCGAAAATTGACTAAAAAGCTTGAGATAAGAAGAGAAGAATTTTTATTTTATTTAGAAATAAGTTGAAAAATATAGAGAGAAAATTAGAAACTAGATAATTAAAAGAGTGGTGCGGATTAGAGGACTCGAATCACTATATAAATTACTCATAAACCCCTAAAATAAGGGTTTTGAATAGTTTTTAAAAAACTGGGTGTCCGTTTAGGTGTCCTCTTTTGGCTCAAATGAGCTTTAAAACTGGTTGTAATTATGCCTAAAAAAATAATGAAATTACTTAATTTCTATCTCTATAAATCCACATCAGCAAAATAAGAAACTTTTTTATAAATATACTTATCAGCCAATAGTTTTTTATAAAGGTTTCTAAGTCTCAAAGTATTATTTTTATTATCGCCAATAATCTTTAAGACATTATCTCTTGTTTCTAGTTGCTCATTCCGTTTAACGGTTGAATGTTTCCAAAGTAAATCTATAAGTTCTAAATCTTCATTTGAATACTCTTTTAGGTCTATCCGTTTAACGGAGTCGTTTAACGGCTTAGTTTCTTCACTATCCGTTATAACGGACTCGTTTAACGGTTGGTCATTTTGTCGGTTGTTTTTCTGCTCTTCGTTATAACGGCTTCCGTTTAACGGCTCGTTGCTCTTTTGGTTATAACTGTTTGTTTTAACCGATTGGTTACTAATGTATTTTTTTACTCTAATTTGATAAAGTGGCTGTTCATGTTTTCCAAGTATAGTAAATATTCCATTGTTCTCAATATTTTTTAACCAATCTTTTACATAACCATCATTTCCACCTATCGCCCATTTTTCAGAGTCCTTTATAAAATAAAAATGACTATTACCAAGCACTTTGGGTTCTTTAAATATCTCTTGTTTCGCGTTTCCATTTTCATCAACTTCAATATTAAAAACCTCTAATTTATTTGTCTGTGGTTCTTCTTTTGATGATGAAAAAATATCGACAAACCCTGCCTTTGCTTCCTCTTTAGGTACATAAGTGTTATTAGCTATCCGTTGAACTGTCTTACCTCTAACTTCTACATTCTTCTTTTTATGAGTAATAGAAATAGCTTCACCCACTTCTTGAA
>JALWLW010000042.1 GCA_027081065.1 Campylobacteraceae bacterium | reverse complement strand
CGTAGATTAAACTCTAGTGTTCCTGTGGGTTTTGTTTCACCAAATGGTGTTGACTCCCATTTCCATACTATGTTATTGGTTTCGTTAGCTACTCTTCTTGGGGTGTTTAGGTGGTCAGCATAAACTTTGTAGGTTTTGTCAGTTGTACTCATGGCTATAGGGGTTGAACCTAAGTAGATATATTCATTTAGTACATTTCCATTGCTATCGTACTCACCTAAAAGCATATGACCTTCATAGATGAAATAGGTTGTTGTACCATTAACTGTTTTTGAGACTCTTCTGTTGTTATTGTTGTAGTGGTACTTTACATCTCTATCTATGGCTATAAGTCTGTTTCTACCATCATAACTGTAGCTATGTTTTTCATCTTGAATGAGGTTACCCATTTTGTCATAATGGTAAACAAGCTCTTTTGTTAGGTTCGTTCTATTTTCATCTACTCTATGAAAGTACTTTATGCCTGTTAGGGTATTTGTATTTTCACTGTAAGTAAATCTTCTTGTTCTGTTGGTCTCTTGGTTTTGAGTGAGTCTGTTTCCATTTGCATCGTAAGTAAAATTTTGATAATCTGAACTTGTTCTGTTTTTAAAGTTTACAACTCTGTTTAACACATCATAAGTGAAGCTTTGATTACTCTCGTTTGAGCTTATGACTGTTATGTTGTTTACTATATTATAGTCTACATTTTCTGTGTACTTAGGGTAACTTAGTTTTGTTACTCTTCCGTTGGCATCATAAGTTCTTTCATGTTTTGTACCATCTGCATAAACATAACTTAACAATCCATTTTGGTTGTTTTTTATATCACTTATGAAAGTTACACCATCTAAAGCTATGCTACTTAATTCGCCCTCTGTATCATAAGCATAAGTTAAAACTTTACCACTAGGGTAAGTTTTAGAGCTTAGTCTGCCTTGTTCATCATAGGTAAAGCTTGTAGTAAATGTTTGAGTTCCAATATTTTGCGTTTTAGAGAGTATGTTTCCTTTGCTATCATAAGTAAAAGTTGTACTACCTGAACTGTCGGTTATGGTGGTTAGCCTACCTTTTGCATTCTCTCCTTGGTCATACGCATAAGTCTCATTTAGGCTAGAATCGCTACTATAACTTACAGATGTTTTTCGGTTGGCTATGTCATAAGTGTAGGTTTTTCTTTCACCTTTTGCATTAGTTTCAGTTAAAATATTACCTGAAACATCATAGGTATACTCTGTGTTACCTCTGTCAGGATTTATTTTTTTAATAACTCTTCCTAAGGCATCATACTCAAACCCAAACACTGCACCATTTGGTGTAATGACTTTAGACTTTTGCCCCTCTGTGTTGTAAACATAAGTAGTTGCTTTACCTGCTGGGTTTATCTCTTTGATGAATTGACCTTTGCTATTGTAAACAAATTTGGTCTCTCTTCCTAGAGCATCAGTAGTTGATATTTTTTCACCTTTAACATTGTACTTAAAGGTGGTTTTATTTCCCAATGCGTCTATGGTCTCTATGACCCTGTTCTTACTGTCATATTTATTTTCTATTTTAGAAACTAAAACACCATCTTTAAAACTTTCTGTTTTTAAAAGATTTTGTTCTAAGTCAAAGTAGTTAACTGTTTTTTCACCTCTGTTTGTTTCGGTTGTTTTTGTATTTTTAGCTAAGTCATAAGAGTTACTTTGAACTAGTCCATCAGGATATATAGTTTTTGTGTTAAAACCTGTAACATCATACTCATACGTGGTTGTTTGACCTAAAGTTGTTGATGTTAAAAGTCTTCCTCCTGCATCATAAGTCATAGTAGTAATGACACCATTTTTATCTTTTGATTTAAGAGCTCTTCCTGCTTTATCAAACTCTAAAGTTTCTGAGCTAAATCCTAGAGCATCTACTCTTTTATTTGAGTTTCCATTTGCATCATACTCTGCTTTTATAACTGCTCCATTGGCTTGAGTAGTTTCAAGTCTTTTACCATATTTGTCATACTTATAACTTGTAGTTGCCGTCTTTAGGTTGGAACTACTTTTCAATGATGCTTTTGAAAACTTGTTCATGTTTTTAGCAGAGAGTTTTTGACCTTTGCCTGTAACTGAACCAATTACTTTTTCTGTTAATTTTCCATCTTTGTCAAAATCTTTAAATGTTATGACACCATCACTAACAATCTTAACAGCTTTTCTAAAATCTTTTCCATAACTTTTTAAAATAGTCTTCTCATCAGCTGTATCAGCATTGGTCGTTTTACTGACTAAAAGCCCTTTTTCATTATAGGTAGTTTTGGTGACTATTCCTCTCTCGTCAACAATTCGTTTTGGGTAACCATGGCTGTCATACTCTACTACTTTAGTACCTTTATCTGTTTTTATACTTGTTGGTTTTAGCAGTGAATTAATAACTTGATAGTTATATACTATCTCTCCTGTAGATTTTTTAACTGTTGTTTCCCCTACACCATACTCAACTTCTATGCTGTTTTTACCACCAAGTTCTGCTGTTTTTATGGTTTTTTCATCTTCATCGTAAGTATACGATTTAACAGTTAAACCTAAAACATTAACTATTTCAGCTAAATTTCCCTTGTCAGTATATTTAAATTTAGTAACTGTTCTATCGGCAGTTGTAGAGCTAATGAGTTGTCCTTTTTCATTATATTCATAAGTACTATTTGTATCATCAGGACTTTGAATGGTTGAGATAAAATTCTCTTTATTATAGTAAAGCTTTATCTGCTTTTTGTAAGGGTCTGTTAAAGAGATAAGTCTATTTTTTTCATCATACTCTAAAGCAACAACTTGCCCATTAATAACAATACTAGTTAGTTTTCCCTCTTTATCATAAGTTACATACTCTGCTTTATCATTGGTTTTACTTACCAAGAAGCCTGTTTTAGTTTCTCTAAAATCAAGAGGTGATTTTGTATTGCTTATCCACTTTCCATCTTTTTTATAAAAGACATGAGCTGTACCATTTGGTTCTGTTAATGTATGAAGTTTTTTACTAACACCTTTGGTTCTATGTTTGGTTAGAAGTGATGCTACAATTTCATCATTATTATAAATATCACACAGAGTATTATCTTCATTATAAATGGCTCTTGTATTTTCAAGTATACCTCTAAAGGCTTTACCATCAATATCACTCCACCCCTCTTCACAAGCCTCTTTTGCAGAGTCATAACCACTTGACTTTATATGCTCTGGTAACTTGGCATCGACATAAGAGTCAAACTCTGTAGAAAAAGTTCCCATACTTTTGTTAACATCATCAAAGCTTTTATATACTTTGTTAAACTGTAATTTACTCGTAGCACTTTTAGCCTCTAAACTTTTAAAAAGTGATTGACCACTCACAAAATCTATCCCATCTGTAGCTTGACCAATTTTATCTGTTGGTGTTAAGTTTACAGGTGTAAGATAATAAGCTTTCTCTTCCCCAGAGCTACTGCTATGGCATCCAGTTAACAATACCCCCCGTTAGCAAAAGTAATGACAATACATTACTTAAAGTTATAATTCTCTTCGTTTTCATCCGTTTCCTTTTAACTTATTTTTTAACTCTTTTTTATTTTCCTAGAAAAAAGTCTTTAAATCGTAACATCAGATTGTGACACAATAGTAATATTATTAAACATTTATTCATTTTTATATACAATTTTTCATCTTTTTTATATGTTTTAGAGTATTATAGTTATTTAATATTTTTTTATATTTAAATTAATTTTTTACTATTTTCAATATAGTACTATTTTAAATAATCTATCAAATATTAAAATTAAGATACAATACAAATAAAAAAGATTACCATGAACAAACTCTTCACCATCTTCGGAAACCCTGTCTCACATTCAAAATCCCCACTCATGCACAACTTTGCCTTTAATGGCTTAGGATATGATGGCGTCTATATACGCTATAAACTTGAAGATGGTACAGAACTACGCCAAAAATTTTTTGACTTAAACATCAAGGGTGCGAATATTACTGTACCACATAAACAACACGCTTTTGATGCCTGTGATGAGCTCGATGAGTTTGCAAAAAAAGTCGGTTCAGTTAATACTATTGTAAATAAAAATGGAAAACTCTACGGCTACAACACCGATGCACCTGGTTTTTTAAAAGCCATCTCTGAGTTTAAAGAGATTAAAACGGTACTTTTGTTAGGAGCTGGTGGAACAGCTCAGTCTACCTCAATAGTTTTACGTGATGCAGGGTATGAAATAACTATTTTAAACCGTAGTGCTGGGCGTTTAGAGCGTTATGAAAAAGAAGGGTTTGAAACATTTACGTTTGAAAGCTTTAAAATGAATGAACCATTTGACTTGGTAGTCAACATGACCTCTGCAGGTCTTGAAGATGAATCTCTACCCTGCCCTATAGAGATACTTGAAGAGGTAGTAGCCAATGCAAAAGCTTGTGTTGATGTTATTTATGGAAAGCAAACACCTTTTTTAAAGTTTGCAGAAAGCAAAAACAAACCAACCAAAGATGGAAGTGATATGTTACTCTACCAAGGAATTATTGCTTTTGAATACTTTTGTGAACAAAAATTTTCTTTTGAAACAATAAAACCTTTAATGCAAAAAGCATTTATTCTGTAGTTGCATTCATCTCAACATTATTTGAACTGACACTTTTATCTTTAGGCACATATGCTTCAACCTCATAGCCCTCTTCTAAAAGTTTAGACATGCCTCCTATTAAGTTAATAACATTATAATTATGCTTATGTCCTAAAAAATTAGAGACTAATTTAGTTCTACTTGCTGTGTTTGAAATAATAGCAAACTGTTCATCTTTCTCAACAACTTTGTTTAATGCTTCTAAAAAATCTTCAATGTAATCATGTTTATTCTCTGAAAAGAATGTAATAAGATGAGCTCCGGAAATAACACCCATCTCTTTCCACTCTTTTTCCGTTCTAATATCAATTATTTTTACTTTTTTTGCTTCAACAAACTCAAGGCTTACCTCCACGTTTGTAACCTCAGCTAGTAAGCATGAGCTGAGTAACAAAAAGCTAAGTACCATCTTTTTCATTAATAAATATCCTTGTTAAATTCTAAGTACCTATGCTAACAAATAATTGTGGACTATTAATGTAAAAAGTGTCTTACTGTTGTAAAATATAGAGAAATACCATGCTCATTAGCCGCTTCTATAACTTCGTCATCTCTTATCGACCCACCTGGTTCGATAATGGCTTTAACACCTGCAGCTGCTGCTGCATCTATACTATCACGGAAAGGGAAAAAAGCTTCAGATGCCATAGCTGCACCACTCACGTCAATGTCCATCTCTTTGGCTTTCTTTAAGGCACACTGAGCAGCGTCAACACGACTGGTCATACCCATACCTACGGCTACCATGGCAGAGTCTTTTACATACACCACACAGTTTGACTTAGTCAGTCCTGCTACTTTCCATGCTATCTCTAAATCTTTCATCTCTTGCTCGCTAGCTGTTAGTTCAGATTTTTTATGAGCGTTGTGTACTTCGTTGTCGCAGATGCAGTCAGAGTTTTGATAAACAAACCCACCATCAACATGTTTGAAGTCATGGCTATCTTTGCTCATTACAAGTTTAGTGCCACCTTGAGAGAAGAGTTTAAGACGTTTTTTCTTTTCAAATACTTCTAACGCTTCTGCTGTAAAGTCTGCAGCCATAACTACTTCTAAGAAAATCTCATTCATCTTTTCGGCTAACTCTTTGTCTACCACACCATTTACTGCAACCACACCACCAAAGGCAGAAATAGGGTCACATTTTAGTGCTTCTGTGTACGACGCTAAAAGTGTATCTTTAAGAGCAAATCCACAAGGGTTACCATGTTTTACAATACATACAGCATTTTCATCACCAAAGCTTGAAGCAATTTTTAATGCACCATTTACATCGTTGATGTTGTTAAATGAAGCTTCACCTTTAACTTGTTTGAAGTTCTCTGTGAAGTGGTTGTCAAACTCGTACAATGCACCATCTTGATGAGGGTTTTCACCGTAACGTGTTTGGAAAGATTTCTTACCTGTAATGAACTGATACTCACCAAAACCATTATTGAAACGTTTGTTCATGTAGTTAGCTATCATAGAGTCGTAAGCTGCTGTATGTTCAAAAGCTTTTATCATAAGGTTGCGTCTAAACTCCAAATCATCCGATTTATTATCTAAAGCATCTAAAATAGAAGCGTAGTCATTAGCATCGGTCACAATAAGCACATCGTTAAAGTTTTTAGCAGCTGAACGCACCATGGTTGGTCCACCGATGTCGATGTTTTCGATGATTTCATCAAAATCTTCAGTACGCTCAATGGTCTCTTTAAATGGGTAGAGATTCACACATACTAAGTCAATTCCTTCAACACCAAGCTCTTTTGCTTGTGCTACGTGTGCTTCATCTCCACGTTTGTGTAAGATTCCACCATGAACATAAGGATTAAGTGTCTTAACACGCCCTTCAAAACACTCTGGAAACTTAGTTACTTCGTCAATTTCAATTACTTTAACACCTGCACCGTTAAGTTTTTTATATGTTCCACCAGTTGAGATAATTTCCCAACCCATTTTCTCTAAACCTTGTGCGAATTCTACCACACCATTTTTGTCACTAACGCTAAGTAATGCTCTCATTTTAGACCTTAAAAATATTTTTGAAATTATAACAAAATCTATTAAACTTTTTGTTTGTAGCTACATAAGTATTTACTTATTATGTATTATAACAAAACAAATACAATGAACATTTACTACTTAAACTATTTCTGTATCAACCAATTTTGAACTATTTTCAATTTTTTTCTCATCTAACGCAATATTTAAATAAGAAATTTTTTGTAACTCATTAGCTTCAAAATAACTCTTCTCAATTTCTAAAAATTTTAATTGAGTATTTAACTCTTCCATCACTTTACTCACTTTTGAACATTCACTAGCAATATTTAAACGTTCTAGCTCTGTATGTAGTAAAGAATTCTCTTCATCTAAAATTTCTTCAAGTATTTCAACAATTTCTTGTTTCTTACCCATTATTTTTTTACGATACTGATCTTCAGGTAAAATATCCTTATACTCTTTCATCAACTCTAGCATTAAGTTTGTTTTTTCAGTAAGCTTCTGATGCAATGATTCAAAAAAATTAGATTTATAAAGAACAATACTCTCTAATCCAAAAAGTTCTTTTTTAACTTTCTCTTCTATTTTACTCTGTACTGCAATATCACTTTTTAATTTTTCAATCCTAATATTAAATAGATGAATAGCTTCCCCATAAGCTGAAATATTCTCTTGATAAAGTGATTCTATCTCTTTTATCACTAAATAGGTGTCTTTTGAAGTATTGTAATTAATTAAAGATCCATTATTAACACTGACTGATAAAGCCTTTATATCTTCACTAATAACTGAGCTATCTTCTTTTTCAGAAGATATATTTGATATTTTTTCCTCTTTATCAAGACTCATACTATACAACCTTTACTAAACGCTATAATTTCAGATCAATATGATTTAACAATTGAGCTCTTTTTTTCTCATATTTTTCAAGCATTGTAACTACTTGATTTTTTAGACCCTCTTTCTCTTTTTGTTTTAACTCTTTAATATTATGATTTAAATTTAAAATTTCTTTCTCTATTTCATGCTCTCGTTCAACTTTTTGTAACTCCATCTCATAACTATATTTTCTAAGACTTTTAATTTTTTCATCTTTCTCTTTTAGCAAGTCATTTTGTGTTTTCAAGATTTTTTTATAATGAAACACTAAAAACACAAGTAATAAAATTAATATAAAAATAAATAATACCAAAGCAGTAAAATAGTTTTCATTTAATAGACTATTTAATATCTCTTGCATTTGCTAATTCCTTAATATAAAACTTCAATAATCTATTCACTAAATGCACCAACAGAAGTAAGACGTTCATATCGTTGTTCAAGCATCTCTTCAGTACTTAAAGTTTTCAATTGATTTACATTCTCTAAAAAATAGGCCTTAACTACTTGAGCTGATGCCTCTTTTGTTCTGTGTGCTCCAATAAGAGGCTCATCTAAAATATCATCAATTAATCCATGAGCTAATAAGTCTTCTGGTGTAATTTTTAAAGCCTTAGCAGCTTGTTCTACTTTACTAGGATCATTCCATAAAATAGCAGCACAACCCTCAGGAGAAATAACAGCAAAAACAGAGTAACGCATCATTGCTAACTTATCTGCTACACCAATTGCTAATGCCCCACCTGAACCACCTTCACCAATAACCACTGAAATCATAGGTACTTTAATATTTGTAAATTCAAAAAGATTTTTAGCAATGGCTTCACTTTGACCACGCTCTTCAGCACCTAAACCAGGATAAGCCCCTGGAGTATCTATTAACATAAGCACAGGAATATTAAACTTCTCTGCAAGTCTTACTGCACGTAAAGCTTTTCGGTAACCCTCAGGATTTGGCATACCAAAGTTTCTTTTCAGTTTATGTTTTGTTCCTCGACCTTTTTGCTCACCAATGACCATAGTCTTTTGACCATCTATATAACCCAAATAACATAAAATAGCTGGGTCGTCACGAAAAGCTCTATCTCCATGAATTTCATAAGCATCATCCATCATAAAACGGATATAATCTAAAGCATAAGGTCTATCTGGATGACGAGCAAGTTGAAGCTTTTGATAGTCAGAAAGACCTTTCATACTTCTTGTAACTTCTTTTTCTAAGTCTTTTTCTAAAGATTCAATAGCAGATTGATCTTTTTTCGCATAAACAGAGTCAATATCTTTTTGAATCTGTTCAATCTTTTTTTCAAACTCTAAATAAGTCGCCATCTTATGCCCTTATATTTTTTTAAAGATTACGACTCCATTAGTTCCACCAAAACCAAAAGAGTTACTCATAACTACATTAAGGTTTGCATCACGCACACCATCTGTTACATAATCTAAATCACAATTTTCATCTTTTGTTACATAATTAATTGTGGGAGGAAGCTTACCATCACGCATTGCCATAAGTGAAACAACAGCCTCAATTGCTCCAGCGGCACCTAAACAATGACCAATCTGACCTTTAATAGAACTCATTGGAGGACAATTTTCAGCACCACCAAAAAGTTCTTTAACAGCAGCTGTTTCATTTTTATCATTAGCTGGGGTTGATGTTCCATGAGCATTAACATAATCAATTTTAACATCACCAGCCATTCGCATAGCAGCTTTCATTGCACGAAGAGGACCATCTACTACAGGAGTTGTAATATGATTAGCATCTCCACTCTCA
Source organism: Campylobacteraceae bacterium (assembly GCA_027081065.1). The sequence goes on along the minus strand of JALWLW010000042.1, from coordinate 49,625 downwards.
CCAAAACCAATAACTTCACCATAAATCTTAGCTCCACGAGCAATAGCTTGTTCATACTCTTCTAAAATCAATGCTGCAGCTCCCTCACCCATAACAAATCCATTTCGATCAGCATCAAAAGGTCGAGATGCTTCCTTCGGATTCTCATTATTTGTACTTAAAGCCTTCATCGCAGCAAAACCACCAATACCAGCACCACAAATCGCTGACTCTGCACCTACAACTAACATTGTATCAGCTCCATCTAACATAATCGTTTTTGATGCTTCTGCAATAGCATGTGTCCCCGCTGCACACGCTGTTACACAAGAGAGGTTAGGACCTTTAATTCCATGCTCAATAGTGATAAATCCACCAAGCATATTAACAAGAGAAGATGGAATAAAAAATGGAGAAATTCTTTTAGCCCCTCGTGTACTACAAATAATCGAGTTCTTTTCAATATTTGGTAAACCACCGATACCTGATGCTGAAGAGACACCAAAACGTTCCATATCAATATCATCGGAAAAATTAGCATCAGCCATTGCTTCTTTAGTTGCTTTCATACCAAGTTGTATAAATCTATCAGCCTTTTTAACTTCTTTCCCATCCATTACTTCAGAAGGATCAAAGCCAACAATTTCTCCTGCAATTCTTACAGAAAATTTTTCAGCATCAAAAAGTTCAATTTCTTTAATTCCACATTCACCATTTAAAATAGCAGCAAAAGAACTCTCTTTATCCTTTCCTACACTATTAATCATTCCTAGGCCAGTAATTACAACTCTTCTCACACTATCTCCTATACTCTTTTAAGATATATATCAAACTACGATAATAATTTCAAATATAAATTAAATATCATCTCCCAAAAGGGAGAATAAATTATGCTTGAATATTTTCAATGAATTTAATAGCATCATTAACTGTTGCTATCTTTTCAGCATCTTCGTCAGGAATCTCAATATCAAATTTCTCTTCAAGTGCCATTACAAGTTCAACCACATCAAGACTATCAGCTCCAAGATCTTCTACAAACTTAGACTCTTCTTTTACTTCATCTGCATTTACGCTTAGCTGCTCAACTACAACTTCTTTTACTTCATCAAATAGTGCCATGACACTCTCCTAATTGTTTAATTTTATGCCCATAAGTATAGCAAAAAAATATAAAATTAGTTCTCTCAATCCCTTTATTCTATATGAAAGGGATTATATGGGAACTATAAAAGCATAAAACAAAACAAAAAACGTGCTGAGGTAATAATTATTGAAAAAATCAAAAATATTACTAAAAAGATAAAAAACAATTTTACACATATTATCTATATAATTTAATGTAAGTATTTATTTTACTTTTTTTTCCTTTTAAAGAGCTTATTTGTTAAATATATGAAATAACAATATTTTATTAAAATAAAATAATACACAATTATTAGTTTTTTTAGAAAAAAATTATTATATTTTAAAATCTATCTCAAAAGCCACAGAATAGGTAATTGAAAAAAATAAAATAAAAAATAATATTATTATTAATTTTTATTTAAGAAATAAAAGATATAATTTCGGAATTTTTAAAAAAGGATTTTAAAACATGATTAAACATTTAAAAATATTTATTGTGTTAACACTATCACTCTCAGCATTTGATAATACACTGGTAGATGTTGTTAAACAAGAAATAGAAAAAAAGAATGTTCAACCTATTATTTACACCATACCCAAACCCAGTGACCCCAGTGAACTTAATGTTCAGAAAAGTGAACTACTGACCTCTCCGATTATTATCGATGAAAAAGTTTTAACTGTAAATAAAAAAATTAAAACTCCTGAAGATATCAAAATCTTTCCTTCGAAAGAAATTGAACCTATTAACTACACCAATACCATCTCTCTAAATAAACTTCAAGTATCTGAAAAAAAACAAAAATTTTTTTATATGATGTTACCAGCTATTTTAATTTCTAAAGCAAATTTAAAAATTAAAAGAGAACGAGTACTCTCACTTATTAATACTCCTATTGAACATATGGATGAGGATGATATTGACTTTTTAGAAACACTCTATAAAAAATATAAAACAAGAGACAATAAAAAGTTGGCCAATAGACTAAAAACACATCCTGTAAGTATTATCTTAGCTCAAGCAGCTATAGAGTCTGCATGGGGAGAATCAAGATTCTTTAAAGAGGGAAATAATATTTTTGGTATGTGGTCATACAATAAAAATGAACCACGTATTAAAGCACGTGGTAACAGAAATGGTAAATCTATTTATGTAAAAAAATATGCCAATATTTCAGAAGCGATTGATGATTACTTTGCTGTTATTGGTAGAGGAGCTTATAAAAGCTTTCGAAAACAACGAAATATTACAGATAATCCTCTCGTTCTCGTTAACTATCTAGTAAATTACTGTGAGTTAGATAACTATCCATCTAAATTAAAAAAATTTATCGTTCATAATAAACTTAGAAAGTTTGATAAATTTGAATTAGCTTCTAACTAATTTTATTAAATTAAGGTCGCTTTCAACCGACCTTATCTCTCTTGTGCTAAAATATCTCTATGAGAATAGATCTACATAACCACACCACTCGATGTAACCATGCTAAAGGCTCAATGGAAAGCTACATAAAACATGCCATTCAACTTGGCATTGATATCTATGGTTTTTCAGAACATGCTCCTATGAATTTTGATGAATATTATCGTCTCCAATTTAATGAAATGGAACTCTATGTTAATGATGTCAAAATACTTAAAGAAAAATATAAAAGCGAAATCCAAATTTTACTTGGTTATGAAGTTGACTACTTAAAAGGTCATATGGATGACCGTGTATTAAAAGCAGAAGTTGATTATCTTATAGGCTCTGTTCACTTTTTAGATACCTGGGGATTTGACAATCCCGAATTTAAAGATGAATATCAAAATAGAAACATCAATGAGATTTGGCAAGAATACTTCTCTAACATAGAAGCCATGGCAAAAAGTAACCATTTTGACATTGTCGGTCACTTAGACCTTATTAAAGTTTTTAACTTTATGCCTACAAAAGACATTAGACTTATTGCTAAACCTGCACTTCAAGCCATTAAAAAAGCTAACATGGTTTTAGAGCTCAATACGGCAGGACTACGAAAACCTTGTCAAGAAATTTACCCTAACCCCTCTCTACTAGAAATGGCTTATGAACTAGACATCCCCATTACATTTTCATCAGATGCTCATGCTATTGGACAAGTAGGTTATAAATATGATGAAGCTATTAAACTAGCTAAAAAAGTTGGTTACAGTAAAGCTGTTACTTTTAATCAACGTGAAAAAGAATTGATTACTTTTTAACCATCAAAGTTATAACATTTATAAAATTCTTTGATACAATCAATGCGACTTAAAAATTTTAGGAGAGTAACCTATGGGTAAATTCGTAAACGGTGTAGATGAATTTTTTACATTTTGTAAAGAGAACGAAGTAGAATTTGTAGATTTTAGATTTACAGATATTAAAGGTGCATGGCATCATATCTCATATAGAATGAGTGCTGTAACAACTGGACAATTAGAGGGTGGTCTTCCATTTGATGGTTCTTCAATCGAAAATTGGCAACCAATAAATGAATCAGATATGCTGCTTAAACCAGATGTTGATTCTGCATTCTTGGACCCATTTACTGCTGATAGCACAGTAGTTGTAATTTGTGATGTTTATGATATCTATAAAAATGAACTTTATGCTAAATGTCCAAGATCTATTGCTAAAAAAGCACTTCAAGCACTTGATGATGCTGGTGTAGCAGATGCAGCCTACTTTGGACCAGAAAATGAGTTTTTTATCTTTGATGATGTTAAAATTGTTGACAATGACAACCACCAATCATTCAGAGTAGAGACAGACGAAGGTCACTGGGCTGATGATGCTGACTACGGTGAGATGGGGAACATGGGTCATAGACCAAGAATTAAAGGTGGATACTTCCCAACTATGCCAACAGATTCAGCTGTAGATTTAAGAGCTGAGATGATGCAAGTTCTTGAAGATGTTGGACTAGAAGTTGTTCTAGGTCACCATGAAGTTGCACAAGGTCAACATGAGATCGGTATTGTTTACTCTGATATCATTACGGCTGCTGATAACGTTCAAAAGTACAAATATGTTGTAAAAATGGTAGCACACCTTAACGGTAAAACTGCTACATTTATGCCAAAACCAATTTACAATGATAACGGTAATGGAATGCACGTTCACCAATCATTATGGAAAGATGGTACAAACTTGTTCTACGAAGAAGGAGCTTACGCTAACCTTTCTAAAACAGCACTTGATTACCTAAGTGGTATCTTTAAACATAGAGAAGCAGTTGCTTCATTTACAAACCCAAGTACAAACTCATACAAAAGACTACTTCCAGGTTTTGAAGCTCCAAGAATTTTAACTTACTCTAGCCAAAACCGAAGTGCTGCATGTAGAATTCCTTATGGTGCAGGAGAGAAGGCAACTAGAATTGAGACTCGTTTCCCTGACTCTACCTCTTGTCCTTACCTTGCATTTGCTGTACTTATGATGGCTGGTCTTGATGGAATTAAAAATGGTGGTTATGAGTTAGTTGGACCATTTAATGAAGACCTATTTGAGCTTTCAAGAGATGAGATTGCTGAGAGAAAAATTCCTGAGCTTCCAAACTCATTTAGAGATGCACTTGAGGGACTTGAAAAAGACCATGAGTTCCTAGCTCCAATTATGAGTCCTGAGTATGTTAAAGAGTATGTTGACTATATGTTTGATAGACACGTTATACCTGTTGAGGGAAGACCAACTGCTTATGAGTATATCTCTACTTACTCTTGTTAATCTTATGGATAAAGCATTGCTTTGTCCCCCTTATACTACAATAATAAGATGAAATATCTTGTAACCCACTTCTTACTTTTTACACTTTTGCTTCTTGGTGCTATTGCACTCTTTTATCTTTATGGTAAAAATATTTGGATGCCTTATTATCAAAAATATTGTGTTACTCAGCATATTACAACCACTATAATAGAAAAAGAGTGTCCAGTTTGTCCAACTTGTCCAGAAATAGATGAACTGAGTTCAAAACAGAGACTTTTTCGTCATTTAGCTGATAGTAACTTTATACGTTATCCAAAAAAGCTCACCCTTATAGGACTTAAACATGAAAGAATGTTAGAAGTATGGGGAGAAGACAACGGCATACAGAAACTCATAGTAACTTATCCTTTTACAGCTTTTTCTGGTATATTAGGTCCTAAATTTAAAGAAGGAGACCGACAAATACCTGAAGGTATCTATGGCATAGGTTATCTCAATCCAAACAGTAAATACCACCTTTCTATGAATATAAACTACCCTAATGACTTTGATAAACGTATGGCAAAAAAAGAAAAACGGACTAATCTTGGGTCAGCTATTATGATTCATGGAAAAGCTGTTACCGTTGGATGCATTCCTATTGGTGATGAAAATATTGAAGAGCTTTACTTTTTAGCTGAAAAAGTGGGAATTAAAAATATTAAAGTTATTTTAGCTCCCGTAGATTTTAGAAAAATCGAGGTTAAAATAACTAAGAAAAACAAGCACCCTTGGCTTAAAGAGCTGTATGCTACTATTAAAAAAGAGATGCAACCCTATCAATAATAACCTCATCAATTATTGCTGAACTTTAAAGAGTAAACGAAAAAGTAGACCCTCTATTCTCTTCACTTTCTATTCTTAAAGTACTATTATGCAATTTTAAAATCTGTTTAACAATGGCTAGTCCTAAACCCATAGAATTATCCCAAGAGTGTTCATCTGTCCTAAAAAATTTCTTCGTTACTTTCTCAATGTTTTGAGCTGAAATACCTACACCCATATCAATAATTCGTATTTGATTCTCAATAAGTTCTACTTTTACTATTTCACTTGAATATTTTAAAGCATTTTCAAGAAGATTTTTAAGCACAATTTCAATAAGTGCTTTATCAGCTTTTACAACTAAAGTATCTCCCTCAACAAGAATTTCTCTCTTTTTATATTTCTCTTCTAAATTACTTGCAATATCATAAACCAAAGGTTTCATATCAAATTTACTGGTATGAAGTTTTTGTTCACCACTTTCAAAACGGTTCCAAAGAAGTAAACGTGAAAGTAACTCTTCTATTTTTTCACCGTTGTTGTAAATTTTACCTAAAAACTTTAAACGTAAACTCATAGGAATCTCTTCATCTTCAGTTAATGTTTGAGAATAACCCATAATAGCAGCAATAGGATTACGAAATTCATGAGCAATGGCTGAAAGCATGTCGGAGCGTTGACGATTTTTAAGTTTAATTTTGGCTGTGTATTTACGTTTTTCACGTTCTCGTTTTTTAATTTTTCGTAAAATACGAATAAGCTCAACATTAATATTCTCAAACTCTTGGGTAAAAAAACGGGCTGAAGGCTTAGAGCTTATACTATCAGAATTGTCTGTTAAATAGTTTTCTACATTTTTAAGCTCTTTGGAGACACGCTTTGTTCCATAGTAGACAGACATTAAAAGCAAAATTTGAGAAGCAATAAAAAGTATGATATAAAAATAGATATTTTTATAACTTTCTGGAACAAGTACAAGTATCAAAATAAACAGCGTAGTAATAAAAATAACAATGGTAATAAGCCTTGCTATAACATACTCGCTGAGTGTTGGTCGTTTATACATGAATCTCCAAAGTATTAAGCTACTTCAAGATCATGTATTTTCTTTTTTAGCTTATGAATGTCCTTATTATACTGTTCCAAAGCAACATGTATTTCAGCAATATCCCACTCCTCAACAGCCAATTCAAGTTCATCATGCTTTAGACGATACTCTGTTAATAGCTTTGAGATTTTATCTTTTAAACGTGCAATTTCATTGTTTACTTCATTCATAGTCTATCCTTTTTAAAAAATTATAAAAGGTTATGCCCCAATTCACTATTTCCTGTTTTAGTTTAAAACCTTTTAACCATATTAACAAAAATATTATAAAGGTCTTCCACTTCTTTGATAGTTGTTCTCTCATTTAGCCCATGAATTCGGTCATTACGCACACCAAACTCCACAACCTCAATTCCATAAGGAGCAATATGCCGTCCATCACTTGTTCCACCTGCTGTTGAAAGTTTTGTCACTACACCTGTCTCTTCTTTAATAGCAGCAGCCAATTGGGTTACTACATAAGATTCTCGATTGGTAATAAATGGGTAAGAGCCTTGTTGAAGTTCTAGCTCATAGTCCAAGTCACCCAATTGTTCTTCCATAAACTTTGTCAAACTCTCTTGAGTTGTTTTAGTAGAATTTCGTACATTAAACATCATTTTAAGCTCATTGGGGCTTACATTGGTCACTTCCATTCCTGAACGAATGTCGGTAATAACCAACTTAGAAGGAGCAAAGTTATCATCTCCATCATCTAAGTCATGGGCTGCAATTTTGGGTAATACTGAAGCGATGTTATGAATAGGATTGATAGCCTTTTCAGGATAAGCAGCATGACCTTGTTTTCCCTTTAATGTAAGGTAACCATTTATCGACCCACGACGACCAATTTTAATGGCATCACCAAACACCGTTTCACAAGTAGGTTCAGCAATAATACAGTAGTCAGGTAAAAGGTCTATCTCTTTTAAATGTCTCAAAACTATCTGTGTTCCATAAGTACCATCACCCTCTTCGTCAGAAGTGAGCAACAAGGACATACGTCCAGAAAAGTCATCGTCCATGTCACGAACAGCTTGAACAAATGCTGCCACACCAGACTTCATGTCCTGAGCTCCACGTGCATAAATGTACCCATCTTTTATCATGGGAACAAAAGGGTTCGTGTCCCAACCTTTTCCAGGAGGAACAACATCCAAGTGACCAGCAAAACAGAGATGTTTTCCCTCACCAAACTTCTTGGTTAAAAAAACATTTTTAACCCCACCCTCGTTTATCCACGTTGCTTCAAAATCTGCTAAATAGTTTTCTATGTAAGTAAGTAATCCACCATCATCAGGTGTTATTGACTCTACGCTAAGTATTTTTAAAAAGAAATCGATGACATCTAGTCGTTTTTCCATTTTACTACCTTGTTATTTGATGTGGAAGAGTAGCTAATATTTGCTTGTATAATCGTTTATGTTATCTATGCTTAAAATCATACTTTTATAAAGATTAATATGCTTTTTATTTTAAGTAGCTATTATCAAAAAAGTTAACAAAGACACAACATGTTAAACAAACTATTATGCTTAGGACTATTATTAATGAATTTAAATGCCAATGAACTACAACACGAAGAATCCCCTTACTTACAACAACACGCTTCCAATCCAGTGGCATGGTTTCCTTGGGGTGAAAAAGCATTAGAAAAAGCCAAAAAAGAGAACAAACTCATTTTTCTTTCTATTGGCTATAGTACTTGTCATTGGTGTCATGTGATGGAAGAGGAGTCATTTGAAAATGAAACCATTGCTAAGCTTTTAAATGACAATTATGTAAGTATCAAAGTTGATCGTGAAGAGCATCCTAATATTGACAAATATTACCAAAAAGTCTATCAACTCATAAACCAAAAATCTGGTGGTTGGCCTTTAACTGTGATTATGACACCTGATGCAAAAGTATTTTTTACAGCTACGTATTTACCTGCCCAAGCACAATATCGAACTAAAGGTTTAAACCAAATATTACCAGAGCTACATGAACTCTTTACGACTAACAAAGAAAATGTTTATCTCATGGCACACAATATTAGCAAAGCCACTACTCAAAACAATATCTTAGAAGATAATCCAGCGTTAAGAATAGACGATAATCTTTCAAATATTTTTCTAGCACAAGTAGGAGAGCGTTATGACCAAAAAAACAAAGGAATAGGAGAACGTCCTAAATTTCCTCATGCTACAACTTTTGATACCCTTTTAAATATTGTACGGCTTACACTCGATTTTGATGCCAAGACAATGGCCGATGATGCCTTAATAGCCATGGCAAAAGGAGGAATTTATGACCAAATTGAAGGTGGATTTTACCGTTATGCTACGGATGAAGCATGGATGATTCCTCATTTTGAAAAAATGCTCTATACCAATGCTGAACTTATTGAGACCTATGCAAATGCTTACAAAATGAGTGCTAATCCATTATTCAAAAAAATTATAAATGAGACCATAGAAAATATCTATGCCCGTTTTGAAAACGACCATCTTTTTTATTCTGCTTCTGATGCAGACAGTGATAAAGTTGAAGGAAAATATTTTCTCTTTAACTATGAAGAGAGTTTAAAAACTTTAATCAAAAACTCTTTTACACACAACGAAGCGAAAGAGGCCTTAGCTTACTTTAACATTAGTGAAGAGGGTAACTTTGAAGATAAAATGAGTAACCCTTATTTAACAAGCAAACAAGAACCTAAAAATATAACAAAGATTAAAGAGATACTTTTTCAAATAAGAGCTAAAAGAAATTATCCTTTTATTGACAAGAAAGTTCAAACTTCTTGGAATGCCTTATTTATTGGAGCATTATTTAAAGCTGAAGAAAATGAAAAAGCCCTAAAATCATTAGATGCCTTAATCAAAAACCTCTATTTAAAAGATGAACTCTACCATCAAATGCTTATTGGAAAAGCACCTAAAGTAGAAGCCTATTTAGAAGACTATGCATTTTTAATTAGTGTACTCATTGATGCATATCAAGTTACTTTAAATAAGTCTTATCTAAATTTAGCCCAAAAGTTAAATGCAAAAAGTATTAAAAAGTTCTACAAAAATAACCAATGGCTTATGTCCAATGACACCTTTAAAGCTACAGCTGATGTGCATGATGCCTCTTACCGTTCAAGTATGGCTGTAAGTGTTGAAAACATTTTAAAACTAGCACACTTAAGTGATGACTATGATGCTTATGATATGGCAAAAAAAATGTTAACACTCAATGCTAAAAAGATTAATGAAACAGCAAGTAGTACCCCTTATGCTGTAAAAGTTGCACTTATGCTACAAAACTCTATTGTAGTTATTAAAGCCAGTAAAGAGATACTATTAGCCCATCAAAAAGAGATAAGAGAACTTAATTATCCATTTATATTAATTAAAGATGTTAAAGAAAATGATTGCTCAGCCTGTACCATGCAAAAATGTTTTTCTACACATAAAAGCATAGATAAAGTTCTGCAAGATATTGAACAAAATAGAAGTTTTTAAGAAAAGGTGGAAAAACTATTTAGTTTTATTCCACTCATAATAAGTTTTGGCTTTTGAGATATTAGAATATTCAAAACGAAGATCTTCTTTTTTAATACTCACAACAAAGCCTTTTTCATCAGCTGAGACAATAATACCTTTTTCTTTGTCTCCACCATTTATTTTAAATTTAACACGTTCACCTACAGCTGACATAAAATGTCTTGGCTCTTCTAGTTTACGCTCAATCCCAGGGGAGCTTACTTCAAGAAAATAAGCACCATGCATTGGAGGATTAACATCAAAAAAGACAGAGAGTTCATGAGAAATGTCAGCACAAAGGTCAAGGGTTACACCCTCTTCTTTTGTGATATAAACTCTATAGATAGTATTACTATCTTCTTGAGCTGTCTCAGTCCCATAAAAGTCTGCACCATTGGCTTTAACAATCTTTTCAATCTGTTCGTTAAGACTCATCTGATTCATCCTTTTTATTTCTTTGACCTATCTCTTTAAAAAGAGCTTCTATTTTTGAAATCTCTTCAAGTTGATTGTCAAACTCAAAGGTAAATTTTGGAGCTTTATACCACCCCTCACTCTCTCTTATATAAGTAGAAAGAAAACCTGAAACAGCTCTTAGTTGTTTCAAGGCTTCACCCTGCTCTTTTTCATCTAAATAAGATTTATCTAGGTAAACTTTTGCATCGTAACGACCTCTAGAACAGACCACCTCTGTTACTGATAGACCATTAATACGGTTGTCATTCATACTTGAAAGTGCTTCAGGAATCAGCTCTACTAAGCGTGATTCTGTTCTCTTTCTTTTTATCTCTTCTTCTCTCATATGGGTTAGTCCAGTTTAACCTGTTCTTCTACCATTTTGAAAGTTTCAATTACATCGCCATCTTTAATATCGTTGTAGTTATGAAGCATGATACCACACTCAAATCCATTTTTAACCTCTTTAACATCATCGTTAAATCGTTTAAGAGATGAGATAGTCGTTGTGTAGATAACAACACCATCACGAATAAGTCTAGCACCTGCATTACGAACGATTGTTCCATCAGATACTTTACAACCTGCAATTGTTCCAACTTTAGCAACCGTAAATGTTTCACGTACTTCAGCTTGACCTGTTACCTCTTCAGAGATAGTAGGACTCATCATGCCACCTAGAAGTGCTTTAATATCATCAAGTAATTCATAAATGATTGAATAGGTCTTAATCTCAACCCCAAGCTCTTTTGCTTTTTTCTTAACAGCACCTGTTGGTCTAACATTAAAGCCTAAGATAATAGAGTGTTCAGAAGCATCGGCTAATTGAACATCTGATTCGGTCACACCACCCACACCTTCATGAATAACATTAACTTTAACCTCTTCATTTTTAAGGTCAGCCAATGTTCCTTTAATCGCTTCAAGAGAACCCTGAACATCTGTTTTAATAATCACTGGCAATGACTTAAGATTACCCTCTGCAATGATTTCAGACAAGTTATCAAGAGATACTTTTGTACTCTTGGAAAGCTCTTTAACCCGAGAATATTCAGCTCTTTTATCAGCCAATTCACGAGCCTCTTTTTCAGAGTTCATAACAACCAGAACATCTCCAGCCATTGGAACTTCATCTAAACCAACAATTGCAGCTGGAGTTGAAGGTTCAATAGATTTTGTTCTTGTTCCATCATCTAAAATCATGGTTTTAACTTTACCGAATGTTGTACCTACCACAAAAGGGTCACCAACATTTAAAGTACCATTATGCACAATAACATTCGCAGTAGCACCAAAACCTTTTTCCAAAGAAGACTCGACCACAATAGCTTTTGCATTTCTTGTAGCATCTGCTTTAAGTTCAAGTACCTCTGCTGTAAGTAATAATGTCTCAAGAAGTTCATCAATTCCTTCTCCTGAGTGTGCTGAAACAGGAACAAATTCATGTTCTCCACCCCACTCCACCGGTGTAATTTCAAGTTCAGCTAACTGACCTTTTACCAACTCAGGGTTTGCTGCTTCTTTATCCATTTTATTAATTGCAACAACAATAGGTACACCAGCAGCTTTAGCGTGAGAAACAGCCTCTTTTGTTTGTTGCTTCACACCATCATCAGCTGCTACCACAATAATTACAATATCAGTTGCTTGTGCTCCACGTGAACGCATCTCGGTAAAAGCTGCGTGACCTGGAGTATCAATAAATGAAATCTTTTTACCATTTTTTTCTACTTGATAAGCACCAACGTGCTGTGTGATTCCACCTGCTTCTCGTGCAGCTACTTTTGTTTGACGAATTCTATCAAGCAATGAAGTTTTACCATGGTCAACATGTCCCATAATTGTAATAATAGGTGCTCGTTCTACTGGGTTTATATTTTCAATTGCATCATATACTTTTACATAATCAAGTGCATCCAATGGATCTACGGTATGAACTTCAACTTCAAACTCCTCAGCAAGAATTTCAATAGAATCTTTATCTAAAAAGTCATTTTGAGTAAACATTGTTCCTAAGGTAAAGAGAACTTTAATCACTTCACCTGTTGAGCGACCAACTTTTTCAGCGAACTCATAAACTCTTACATTTTCTGGAATCTCAACTGAAGTAATTGGACCCGTACTCTCTTCTCTGGTATATTTCTTACGTTTTCCACCACCACGTCTAAGTCCAGATGATTTACGACGACTACCTTGTCCACCACGTCCACGGTTTTGTTGTTGTCCACCACCAGCTGCAGCTCTTTTTTTCGCTTCTTCCTTACGTTTTGCCTCTTGACGCATCATATCTTCATAGATATTTTTGTCAGAAAAATCAAGCATTAATACTTCTGGCTCTTCTTCAACTTCAGTCACTTGATTACGATTATACGAGTTAAATCCTGTATTTGACATAAAATCTAATTTTTGACCAGATTCTTTCGCTATTGCAACTTTCTTCACTTTCTTTTTAGAAGGAGGTGTAGGCATACCTTTAGGTTTATTTTTCTTTTCTACAATAACAGGTAAACGCTCATCTACAATTCTAATTTTTGGTTTATCTCTATCTGCTTTTTTAACAACGGTAATACCAATACGTTTTCGTCTTGCTTTTGGCTTTTCATCAACAGGAACCTCTTCTTTCGGAGCTTCCTCCACTGATATTGAAACTTTAGTTTCAGATTTAACCTCTTCTGTATTAACATCTGTATTCTCAGCTGATTCGACAGACTTTGTCTCTTTTTCTACCTCTACTGTTTCACTCAGAACTTCTTCTTCAGAAATAACTTCTACCACTTCCTTCTTTTTAGGGGTGGCTGTAATACTACCAATTTTTCGACGTGTTGGCTTTTTAGCTGTTTTTGTCTCTGACTTTGGCTCTTTAATAGTTTCACTTTTAGCAACTTCTACCACTTCTTCTGTTTTCTCTTCTACTTTTATTTCAGCCTTTTTTACATTAGATTTTTTTACTACTGTCGGCTTTGGTTTAGTAGTTTTTGGTTTCACACCATTAATTACATAATCAACTAAAATACCAGCTTCTTCAACTGTTACGGTACTATTGGCTACTTTTACATCATAACCTAACTCTTTAGCTTTCTCAATAAGTACTGCATTTGATGCACCTGCTTCATCTGCAATCTCTTGGATTTTAACTCTATCCATTCTTATCTAACTCCTTTAAATACTTAACAAACTGTTCACTATCTTCACTAGAGAGCCGAAAACGTTTCATTAAACCTTTTACTTTTTTTTCGTTTTCACAACAGCCTGTACAAATATAAAAACTCCTACCTTGTCCAGAATAAGGAAAAATGTTACTGTTTTTCTCTTGCAGTCGAATTAGTTTTTGTTGAGGCTCTCGTTCTCTACATGTTATACACATGCGTACTGGTTCATTTTTTCGCATAATTATATCCAACTTTTATTGTTAACTCTTTGAAGTTACGCCATAATTATCAAGAGTTTTAGTAAATACTCTAAATTTAGGAAATTTTTTAGCCAATGCTTGATGAATTTTAGAAGCATCATCGGCATAACAAAGTGTAAAGAAGGTAGACCCTGACCCAGAAAGTGTACTCATAAGCCCACCATTGGCAAGGGCTATCTTTTGTACTTCAAAAAGATCAGGCAATTGTTTCATTCGTCTTGTCTGATGAATCATATCTTTAGAGGCAATTTTCAATAAATCCCATGACTCTGTTAAAAATAAAGAAGTCATAAAAGAAGAACGTGATAAGGAATAAACCATTTCATCTGTTCGATATAAATCAGGTAAAACATTTCTTGATTTTGCTGTAGAAATTGTTTTATTAGGAATAACCAAAACAGCCCGTAGATATTCAGGTACTTTTCTTTTTTTAGAATAGACTTTACCCTCATCAATACAAGCTACATTAAACCCACCCATTACAGCTGGAGTGATATTATCAGGGTGAGGTTCATACTCTAATGCTTGATTTAAAATTCTACGCTTATTATAACGCTCACCAGCTGCCACATAAGCAGAAGTTAATGCTGCTGTAATCACAGCTGAAGAAGACCCAAGACCACGAGAGATAGGTATTCGATTTGTAAATTCAAAACGAAAATTTTCTCTTTTATCGCCTTCTTTATAACCTTTAATTTTAGCAAACTGTTTATTGAAAATATTCATAAAAAGTATATTTTTACGAATATGAGGATTTTCTGCACCTTCACCACGAGTAGAGACAGAAAAAAATCGTGATGGCTTAATGCTCACTTCATTACGATAATTAATAGCTAAGCCAAGTGTGTCAAAACCTGGTCCAAGATTTGCCGATGTTGCTGGTACTGAAACAAACAAAGTACTTCCTTTGTCGATGTTGTAATCTATAAATTACACGGCAGGAAGAATATACAACGGTTTATTATTGTCTAAAATAGTCACTTCACTCAACATGGAAGGTAATGAAAACCGTTGCTCTAACACCTCATCAAATTTTTTTGTTATTATAGTGTTATTTTCTTTGATAAAGTACAATTTTCCCATTGCTTTTATGGGTTTATTTTCATTTAGCGTAAAAGCTTCACAAGCATCAAAAGAGATATCTTCTAAAATTTCTAAAGAGCGTAAAGTAATATATGTTAATTTAATTGCCATATAGGAGCCTGGACCGGAGGTGTAAATAACTCTTTTATAATTATACTTACGTAAAAGTTTACTTAAAAGCTTAAGAAGAACTTCTGAAGTTTTTTCTGATGTTTCAATGGTTTCAATAAGTTTTCCATCTGCATAAACCCCTAAAAGAAGAGGTGAAGCAATGGAGACAATTAATATTTCATAAGAACTAAGCAAAACTTTTTGCAAACTCCCGACTTTGTGTTGTTGAAAGTGAAACTATCTCATAATTTTCAGGGTTAGCCAATAGTGCTACAGTCAATTCATGGTTCAACTTATGACTTCCTGCAAATGAAGAGTATGCACCTAAAAGATTATGTCCTATGACCATCATGTCACCCATCGCATCTAAAATTTTATGTCGTGCGAATTCATTTTCAAATCGTAATCCTTCAGGATTTAAAACTTTTTCATCATCAAGTCCAATGGCATTGTTCAAACTTGCACCTAATGCTAAATTGATACTTTGTAAATATTGAATATCACGAGCAAAACCAAAAGTTCTAGCTCGTGCAATCTCTTCTAAAAAAGGTTTTGTCCCAAAAGAGTAAGCTTGAGACTGACGACCAATAACAGGGTGCTCAAAATCAATTTCAAAATCAAAAGTAACACTATTGCTTGGTTCAACTCTTACAAATTTATTACCATCACGAACTTCAACTGCCTTTTTAATACGAATTATTTGTTTAGGTGCATCTTGTTCTTTAATACCTGCTTCATCTAACAGCAGACAAAAAGAAGCTGCACTTCCATCCATTATTGGCATTTCATTTCCATCTACTACCACACGCATATTATCTATCCCATAAGCATAAACAGCAGATAAAAAATGTTCAATGGTTGAAATAGTTCCTTTTTCATTACCAATGACAGTTGCCATTTTAGTATCAACAACATTTGAAGGAGAGAGAGGAATGGTTAAGGCTAAATCTTCACGATAAAAAACAATCCCAGCATTTGTTCCTAAGGGTTCAAGGCGTAACTTAATAGGTTCACCTTTATGTAAACCAATTCCTACTACTTCAACAGCTTTATTAATTGTTCTTTGATTCATTTAGCAGATTCCTTTATTATTTAAAAATCCATTTTCTCAACTTATATTATACCATTATTGTGGACTTATTGTACTTTCTCTTTAGAAGAGGATGCTATTTTCTTCAATATTTTACTATTAATCAAAGTAATTTTCAAATAATTAAACTCTATTTCTCTAAAATAAGTTACAAAATTGTCCCTTTATATCTTTTAAATAATTTTATTACATAATTTTTAATTATAAAAGATAATTTTTATCTTAGGATGTTATATTCCCTCAAATATTACTTGAAGGTTTCAACAATGCAATATAATAATTTAACAGCAGAAGAAGTAAGAGTCATAGAGAATAAAGGCACAGAGATGCCTTTTTCTGGGAAATATGATAAATTTTATGAAGCTGGGATTTACCATTGTAAAAAATGTAATGCCCCACTTTTTAGTTCACAAGACAAATTTGACTCAGGTTCTGGTTGGCCTAGTTTTGACGATGCTATTTCGGGTGCTGTCAAAACTGTTCCTGATGCTGATGGAAGACGCGTAGAGATTATATGTGCCAATTGTCAAGGTCACCTAGGACATGTTTTTATGGGTGAGCAACTTACTCCTAAAAGTAGACGACACTGTGTAAACTCTGTCTCTTTACATTTTGAACCCATCGAGAACAATAAACAATACAAAAAAGCTTACTTTGCTTCAGGATGTTTTTGGGGTACTGAGTATTGGTTTAGTAAACAAGAAGGTGTCTTCAATGCAGACTCTGGCTATATGGGTGGGCATACTGAAAATCCGACCTACAGAGAAGTTTGTGGCAAACAA
The DNA here is from genome assembly GCA_027081065.1 of Campylobacteraceae bacterium. The sequence goes on along the minus strand of JALWLW010000042.1, from coordinate 32,473 downwards.
ACAGGACACTTAGAAACAGTAGAAGTTATTTATGATGCAGATACAGTATCTTTTGAGACGCTTTGTAAACTATTTTTTGAAACCCATGACCCAGAACAGACCAATGGTCAAGGTCCAGATATTGGGCCACAATACCTCTCAGCTATTTTTACCAACAATGAAGAAGAAAAAGAGATAGCTACTAAACTAATTGAACAATTAGAAGAAAAAGGTATGTTCATCGCCACAACCATTAAAGATGCAAATGAGCATGTTTTTTATAAAGCCGAAGAAGCACACCAAAATTATTATAAGCTAAGAAATGGAACACCTTATTGTCACGCTTATACTAAGAGGTTTTAAAAGTTTAAGAAAAAACACAAGGAGAACCCTTGTGTTATAAATAATGAAGGAGAAAATAGTATTAGTTTCTAATACCCATGTCAGCTTTAATAGCATTCCATCTAGCTAGATCTACTTTTTTCAAGTATCTCATTAATCTTCTTCTTTGACCAACAAGTTTAAGTAGACCTAATCTTGAAGAGTGATCTTTTTTATTTGTTTTAAGGTGCTCTGTTAAGTACTTAATTCTTTCTGTAATTAATGCAACTTGAACTTCTGTAGAACCTGTATCGTTCTCACCTCTTGAATATTTAGCAATTATTTCTTGCTTTTTAGCCGTATCTAAAGCCATAATGACCTCCTGATTGGTAGTTTAATTTTTTATATGCTTTCATGCACACAAAATGGAAGTGACATTCTATCACTATTTATTTAAAAAGAGCTAACAAAGTCTCTTTAACCTAAATTAGAGTAAAATAGTCTCAATTTAAAGAGAAATAAAACTATTAAGAAAGAGAAATTTATGTTACTTACCCGTGCGAGTGAATATGCCCTATTGGCTCTTGACATTATTAGAAATTCAGAGCAACCTATTGGAGCAGAACAACTTGCCACTCAGCTTTTTATTCCCAAAAGTTTTTTAGCAAAAATTTTACAAAGTCTTGCCAAAGCTGATATTTTAGAATCAAAAAAAGGTGCTCATGGTGGTTTCATATTAGAACGAGATGCTTCAGAAGTTTCTATTGCATCGATTATTATTGCATCTGAGGGTAAAACACCTGCTATTTTTGATTGTACACAATATACTACGACATGCCCAAGTGGGAGTATTGGTTCTTGTACCATCAGCCCTTTTTTAAATACCTTTCAAAAAAAAATAGACACCTTTTTACATGAATTAACTCTAGAGGACATCTTTACTACATGAACATCTACCACCTATCACATATAGACCTTGATGGCTATGGCTGTCAATACCTAACACATGCTTGTTTCAATGAGCAGCATAACTATAAATTAGAATCTTACAATGCAAACTATGGTCCAGAAGTCAAAGCAAGACTTGAAGAGATTATTACAGCAATTAAACGTAAAAATTTTTTAGGTAATGCTTCTGAACAAATCATTTTAGTAACCGATTTAAACCTTACCATAAAAGAGGCCAAATGGTTAGAAGCCCAAGTGATGGAAGTGGGAGCAAAACTTCAACTACTTGACCACCATGGATCAGGGCAAAAAACAGCTGAACAATATGCCTGGTATCTCTTAGATACCAACCGTTGTGCCACACTTATTACTTATGACTGGTTACAAAAACATCATAATTTTGACAAAGAAAATAATTATGCACAGATTGTAAAAGCCATTAATGCCATTGATATCTGGGTTTCAGATGATGAACTGTTTGAATTTGGCAAAGTTGGTTTAGGCATGATTTCAGGAGCAAAAGAGATTAACCGCACCCTTTTCCCAGCCCAAGATAGAGCCTTAAAACTCTCACTCATTGAAGCGATGAAAAACCATGTAGGAAAAGAGAAGGCCCACATATTATTAGATAATGCCATTCATGGACTTAAAAAACTTTTCTTTAAACAAGAAGAAGACAATACTAAAGATAATTTAGCAGCCTTTTACATGACACAACTATTAAGTAATGACAAACAACGTCTTACTATTGAATACCGTGGGAAAAAAGGTTTATTAGGCTACAGTTTAGGAAATACTTCTATTTTAGGAAATACTTTTTTAGTAGAAAACCCTGACTATGACTTCTATATGGATATTAATTGGCGTGGAAACTTCTCTTTGCGTTCAAACAATAAACTCGATGTCTCAAAAATGGCAGAAGAGATAGGTAATGGTGGAGGACATCCCAATGCATCTGGTGGAAAGATAAAAGAGTATAAAGACTCATTTATCTATGCTGACATTAAATCTTTTGTACAAAACTATATTGATGAGAAGACAGCTTAAAAAAGCTCTCATCTCTTAAAAATCCCAAACCAACTTTCCATAAGCTCCAGAAAAATCACTATCCATAGAAAAATTATCAACATTATCTAACTTAAGTTTCATCGTTTTATAACCAGCTTCAAGACCAACTCCTAATGCAAAAGTATATCTCACTCCAGCTTCTGCATCATATAAAGTATGTCCATCATAGCTTACATAATTTCCCTCAACTTGAAAACTCAAATCTGTTGTTGGTACATCAAACCTAGCTTGTGCATAAAGCATAGGAATTGGCACAGTAAAATCTTTTGATTCTGCAATATTTCTATCACTGTTAACACTAACTAAACCATCTATATATTTAACATTTATACCAACATCTAGATTAACCCAATTATCCAGTAGCTCATAATATAACGCTAAATCATACATTTTTAAATCAAAATTAGAATCAATATTTGACCCTCCCATATAAGCTTGTCCTGCAAAATTAAAAGTAGAATTAACATGTCCTGAACCACTATGTCCAAAATCTGTGTATCCAACTTTTATATTGGGTGCTACAGGTAAAGGATGTTCAATATAAGCTTTTGCAAATATATTTGACTCATCATTCCATTTTAAAGTATCTTGCATATCAATACTATTCCCTTGATACTGCAATGTACCACTAGGTACATGATTATAGTAACCAACATTAATCTCTCCACCAATAAAATCTGCCATTGAAAGTGTTGTGGCTAAAGTTGCGAATAAGAATATTTTTTTCATTAAATTTCCTTTAAATTTTATTTATACCATTATACAATAAAAATAAAAAATACCATTGCTCCTAATAGAAACGTATTAAAATATATTTTATAAAGTATTTAAATTTTATCTAGTAATTAAAACAACTATTAATATATAATAATAACTGATTAAAATTTATAAATATAGGAAGCAAAATGGCAAAAATATGTAGTGGCGAATGGATGAATCAATTAAAAGATGCATGGAATGCAGAACCTGAAGTATGTGATGCATTGGCAGAGATTAACTTCTCTTCAGTAATCGCTTGTGGATTTAAAGGTGATGATAAACCGACAGGTGTTTTTATTGTTGAAAATGGTGTTTGTACTCGTGCAGGAGACTACAATGGAGAAGAAGTAAACTGGGACATGAGAGCAACAGAAGAGAACTGGAAAAAATGGATTAAAAAACCTTTAACCATGACAACCATGGGTATGGCTGTAACTATGGGCAAATTAAAATTTGAAACAGGTGATTTTGCTGCCATGATTAAAAACCCAAAAATGGCTGTCCCTTTTGTAAAAAGTTTTGGACTTATGTCAAAAATTGGTGGAGAATAAATTTTAACCTAAAGCCCCATAACTCTATGGGAAACTTTAATGCTACTTCTCTTTGTTTGTCAAAGAGAGTAGTGCTGGTAACAATAATAAATCTACCACAAAAGCAATAAACAGAGCAAATGCTGTCACAATCCCAAAGTTTTGATTGGCTGTAAAATGAGAAAATGCAAAAGTTGAAAAAGCCACTGTTAAAATGATGGTGGTAAACAAAATAGCAACACCAGCATAACGTAAAACCTCCTCAAAAGTATCTTCCATGCTTAGTCCACGTTTACGTGCATCAAAATACTTAACCAAAAAGTGAATGGTATCATCAACAGCCACCCCAATAATAATCGCTCCTGCAATGGCTACGCCTATGTCAATGGTAATGTTTAGCCAACCCATAAGACCAACTACTAAAACTACAGGTAGAATATTTGGCAAGATAAATACCCATAGCAACTTCACACGTCTAAAGATTAAAAACATCACAATACTTACAAGCACCAATGCTAATGAGAGTGAATAGATAAGGGTATTGGTCACATCTTTTTGCATGTGTGCAAACATATAAGTTTGCCCCTCTACTGTACCTCTATATGCTGTTTTAGCCCACCAATCTTTGATGTACTGTATCATCTCTAAATCTTTTGACGTATCTACAATGTCCATTTGACCTGAAATACGAAGCTTCTGCTCATTAATATCCATTTTATCATTAATCTCCATTCCTTGAGGAAGCGACATAGAGTATAGCAATAGATATTGAGCTATCAAATTACGAGAGTTTGGAACTTCCTCTTTATTATCAATAATTTTATTATAACGTTTTACAATATCCATAAGTGAATTTAAATGCCTTACTTCTGGAAATTTTTCTTGTATATCATTGTAAAACTGCTCAACAGACTTCATAAACTTTGGCTCTTTAATGCCTCCTACTTCTCCTGTATCTACCACAATTTCATATGCCATAGGACCAGTAAGGTTCGCCATCATAAATTCAGCCCCTTTTCTAAACTCGACGGTTTTGTCAAAATAGCGTACAGTATTTGAATCTACTTTGACTTGTGTCAACCCTATGGCAATAATAGAAAATACCAATGAAGTCCAAAGAACAATCTTTTTATTATTGTTTATAATAAAACGACCATAACCAAAAGATTTTCTCTTTTTTTCAATCACTTTATTACTTGCTTTAATGGGCTTTTTCAATAAAAGTAAAACTGCTGGCATCCAAACTACTGAAATAATAAAAGCCAAAATAGCCCCAGATGCCGTTGCTATTCCTAGCGTAAGCACAGGAATTACTTCTGAAATGGTCAAAGTCGCAAAACCAATTGCCGTAGTAAGAGAAGTTAAAAAGATTGGTAAAAAGTTTTTTTGCATAGATGCATAGACAGCATCATAGTTTTCATCACCTTGGCGTTTGTGCAAAAGCCAAATAGAATAGACATGCACAGCATCAGCAATACCAATGGCGACTACAAACACAGGTAAGTTTGCCGTAAAATTATTGAGTTTGTAACCCAAGAGTACTTGCACAGCTAAAACTGTTAAAAAGGTAAATATCACCACACCAATAGGAATCAATGCCCCCGAAACCCTACGAAAGAGTAAAAGCAATAAAATAATAGAAGCCATAAGTACCAAAGGCGTAAAGGTCATGGCATCAGAAGTTCCAATGACTATAAATGTTTCATTGAGGGGTGGTCCTCCATTTATCCAATATTTATAACCTGTTTTTTCAATCTCTGGTTTTAAAATATCACGAACATAGCCCATAATTTCAATGCTTTTATCACTCTCATCATTCACTTTTGGTGTTAAACGAGCAGAAATCATGGTGGTTGTTCCATCTTTTGAAATGAATGAACCAACTATCAATGAATCGTTAATCGCAATCTCTTTTCTATTGGCAAAGTACGTAGGGGTAGCTGTTTCAATATTTTGAATAAAGTCCTCCACCACAATGTCTTCAGGCTCATTAGGATTAGCATGAACATATTGGTAATTGGTCAAAGAATCCACACGTGAAATGTACTTTGTTTTCCACAATGCATCAGTAATTCGCTCAATGCTAGAGAGTGCTTTTTTGTTAAACAATCCATTCTCATCTTTAAAAACAATCACTACCCCATCATCATTTCCAAAGGTTTTACGAAAGTTGTCATAATCTTTTAAGGTTTTAGAATCTTCTCCAAACCAAATGCGATAACTTCCATCCATCTCGACATTTTTTAAGCTTGATGCTAAAGCGAATACAATTAAGGGGATACCAAAAACAATCGCCCATCTAAACCTCTGTAAAAACTTCATATAATTTTGCATTTTTTTCTTCTCCTATTTTTAAAAATAATATCCAAATTCAACCATTGCTGAATCTAACTCTTTAAACATTGACCCCGTTTTTGGCTCTAAATGTTGATACGACAACCCCAGTTTATATTTCTCAAAAAGCCGTGTGTTATACTCAACAAAAATCAACTTCTCTTGATTGTCTCTATCAATAGAAATACCCCCTAAAACATCTGAATCTGAACTGTCATTTAATGTTAACCTAACTCCCAAAACAACATCATCTTGAAATAAATTTCCAAAATCTCTAGCCTCTAGTTTATTACTCTCTTTGACATCATATTTATAATATTCAGCCAACAACCCTAAATCTGACTTGCCCCAAATACCATAAAGGGTATGTTCTATACCTGCAGAGTATTGAGCATAATCAGAAACCCTTACCTCATCACTTTTGGTATAAGCCAACTCTGTTTTGTAAATCGTCTCACCACTTACCAGTGTGGCATATGCCATCACTTTATCTACCAAATACGCATTTTGATAAAGTGAAGCCCCTATTGGCGTTAAATAACGCTGTTCATCATAACCATTTTGATAAATCACAGCATAATCAAACTGCGTCTCTTCTGCTGAACCTGTATATTTGACATACACCGTTGGTCTGTTTTTGTTCTTTTGAGTTTGTAACTTGTCATTATAATTCGCAGGTAAAAAACTGTTAACCGATTTAGCGTCTTGAATTCTCTGTCGTTCTTGACCTATTTTAGCAATAACAGCCAAATCAGAATTTTCAAAGTACTGTGTATAGGCAATATTATTTGAACCTATTTTAGCATCATAATCAAAAGGATTATCTCGCCAATCTTTGGTGTTAAAAGCGTCCGTATGATTATAAAACTCCATTGCACCCCAAAAACGTGTGTTACGTCCTATGAGTAGGTCAGAGTTTTCAAACTCATGTTTATAGTACAAATCATTGGCATCAAAATAACGACGATTTTTATCATCAACATCATAAATGGCTTTTCCATTAAAAACAATTTGACCATTTGATGTTTTTTGTTTTAGCTCTAAATTCATACGTAAAGCGTTTTGTTTGTCTCGTTTGCCTACTATGTCATGGTCAACATAAGAACTTTGAAAACCTATATTTCCCTTATATTCAAGTTCATTTGCCTGTAAGTTCAGTAACACCGAACAAAACAATAAAATATATTTTTTCATCTTACTGCTTCAATACACGTTTATTAAACTCTTTGGCTGTCAACCCCACTTTTATTTTGTCCTCTTTCCAAATCAAAACCGTAGACTTATCATTTTGATGATTTTTCATCTCTATCTTCCCTACTCTCCACACACCATCTATCTGTTTATAATCAGAAAAAGTAGCTGTCTTAAGCAATTCAGATTTACGGTCATAGTACTCCACTTGCTTAAGTAAAAAACTCTCTTTAGCGACCCAAGAAACTTGCTTCGTATATCCAGAGTTTTTATCTTTAGGAATACGTTCACCCTTATAACAAGCCTCCCCATTTAACTCAACCTCTTCAACTTTTTCACCATAAGTAAACTTGTTATAGTTTTGGTTTCCAATGTCTTCATAAGAAAATTCAGACCCCATGAATGAACCAGATTTATTTGAAGAGGCAATTCTTTTTATACGCTTAAGTGCAGGTAAGTACAACCATTGGTCATCATCTCTGTCTACATGTTCATGTGTTAAAGTTTTTGTGCCTTTAACATCAGCAGGAGTTAAAAAAGTAGAAATGGTTTTGTCTCCATTCTCACCTTCAAGCGTTTTCATTTCAAGTTGACGTACAGATTTTTGTCCAGACGCGTTAATGAGTATCATCTCTGTTTGCGAGATTGAGCTTTCAAAGCCATCTGTTACTTTATCTGCCTTTTTAGCTATTTCCATGTTAGTTAATGCCATAAGGCTTGTTGCTGTTAGTAGTGTTGCTGTTAGTAATATTTTTTTCATTTTAATTTTCCTTTATAGATTTTCATCTATTAATTTTAAGACTTTTTCAATCTCTTCTTTTTCTAATTTACCTGAATGATGGTAAAGTAACTTCCCATCTTTAGCAAATACTGCAATGTCTGAACTGTCATCAGCTAACCCCCACTCTTTGACAAGATATTTACTTTTATCTTTCACATAAGTTGTGTTAGGGTACTCTTTTTGTTTGGACTTAAGCGATGACTCAATGGCAAAATTAGGAAGCCAAGTTGCCTTTAAATTAATAATGGCAACTGTTCCAAAGTTTTTTAAATCATAAGCATTTTTTTTCAATGCTTCAGAAAAACCGTTATTGGTATCTTTCTCATCAGGGTCAACATAAAAAAGCACATAAACTTTATCTTTTAACATCGAAGAGTGCCAAGGCTTATCTGAAAGTAAGCCTCCATTTTCAGCGTCAATAGTCACTTCTTTTGGTACTTCTCCCACAACAATGGCAGACACAAAACTTGTTAAGATACAAGCTATTAGTATAATTTTTTTCATTTTAATTTTCCTCTATAAATTTTTTTAAATCTTCTATGTAAGAAGAAAAAGCTTTTCTACCTTTTACAGTAATATGAACCATTGTTCTTGGTCTTTTTCCGACAAAAGTTTTTTCCATTAACACATACTCTTCTTTTTCCAATTTACTTAGATGACTAGAGAGATTACCATCGGTTACCCCTAGCGACTCTTTGAGTGCTTTAAACGGCAATTCATCATTGGTGATTAACAGTGAGAGTAGTTTTGAACGCACAGGTTGGTGCAAAAGTGGGTCAAACACCACAAGCCTTATTTGATTTTTCAATTTTTTGCTGTTGTAGTGCAACTAACGTGGGAAGAACTGCTAAACCCAAGATAACCATGCCTTGCACAACAACAAAAAAAGCTCCCCTACTCTCCAAAAGCCCAAAGTAAGCTCCATAGCTCAAAAGTGCTACCGAAGAAAAGACATTAAACATGGCTACTTTTTCATACGCTTTGACATTGAGTATAAAACTAATAGAAAAATAACCCAAAGAGATAAGAAAGAGCCATAAAATAAAAATAAGCAAATAGAGTTTCATCATTGCCAAAACGGTACTAAAAACAATGGCAAAGAGCGAAATCATAATAAAATTTTTCATCACAAACTCTTGACGATGTGTACAGTCATCTATGTCATAGCTCTCATTTACTTTTTTGGTTAAAACACCTTCTACTATAAAACCTATAAGCACCAAACTTGTTACAACTATTGTTCCAAAAGTCACGCTATTTTCATAACTTGGTATCATCACAAAAGTTAAAACCACTGCAATCAAAGACCAAACATGACAAGCGTTGTAGTTGTAAGGAAAGAAGCTCTCCTTATCTACTAAATGGTGCTTAATCTCTGATATCTGTCGTAACACCTCGTCTTTTTCACTCATTATTTTCCTTTTCAAAGTACTTTGTATTGCAAAGTATATAAGGAAAATTATAAGAAGTAGATAAAAGTCTTGAATTTTTTAAAAGATTTGAAAATTGTAGATTCAATTTTAAGGAAGTATAACCTTTCATACATCGAACCTACGGGAAATTAAAATACTAGTCAGTAAGCTGTTGAACCTTAAACTTACCAGATGAAAGATCAGATAAAAACTCTTCTATATTATAAGATTGTCTGGCTTCTGAAGTCATAAGGTGAATTAAAATGTCACCTAAATCAACCACAACCCACTCTTCACTTTCATCAATATGTAAAAAATCTTCACCCAATGGCTTTAACTCTTTTTTTAACATATCAGCTAAAGCAGCTGCATGTTTTGCAGAGATAGCATTAGCAATCACCACACGCTTTGCAATATAATCTACCTCATCTAGGTTAAAAACTTCTAACTCATCTGCTTTTTTCTCATCTAAAAACGTAACAATACGCTCTGCTCTATCTTCTACACTTAAATCGTTTGTACTCATGTATAAACTTTCCTTTGTTATGTTATTTCTAATTTGTGTTGAGCTTATGTCAACATCTATGTTTAAGACTTTAAAATCTCTTAACTTCTCACTTTGAACTTTGTAACCACTACGTGTGGCTATTATCCAAGTGATTTGAGCATTTAAATACTCAAATGCTTTCCATTTCTCTATGTTATTTAAATTATCTGCACCAATTATCACATAGCTTACATCATAATATTGCATCAAATATTTTAAAGTCTCAACGGTTGGCGTTGACTTTTTTTGCTTAATCTCATAATCATCTACAAGAACTTTTTCAAAAGTCTCAAAAAGTTCTTGTGTTAATTTAAAACGCTCTATTTCATTAAAGTATGAACTATGTTTAAATGGATTTAAAAAAGCAGGTACAACAATCAACTTCTCTATATTTAAAGTTTTTAATGCCTCTGCAACAACTGTTTTATGTCCAAGGTGTGGAGGGTCGAAACTACCACCAAAAAGTGCTACACGTTCTCTATTATTTTTAAACAAGTAATAACCTCTATTTATGTAACATATAAGTAATTTTAACACACTTTTTCAAAGGAATAGGTAAATGGCAGTAAAAGTTGCAATTAATGGTTTAGGTAGAATTGGTAGATGTGTGGCAAGAATCATTGCCGATAGAGATGATATTGAGCTAGTAGCAGTTAATGCAACAGGTACTGAGGAGATGATTCAGTATGGGTTAAAATACGATTCGGTTCATGGAAAAAGAGATGATGTTAGCGTTAAAGAAGGTTTTGTACACATTGGAACTAGCAAAGCAAAACTTTTTGCAGAACGTGACGTTGCCAAAATTGGCTTTGCTGATTGTGGGGCAACTGTAGTTCTTGAATGTACAGGTGCATTTTTAACAGCCCAGTCGGTGCAACCTTACCTAGATAATGGCATTGAAAAAGTTGTCTTCTCTGCTCCTGCTAAAGATGATACTGCTACTTTTGTAATGGGTGCAAATGAAAATGACTATGCAGGTCAAGCCATTGTCTCAAATGCCTCTTGTACTACCAATGGTTTAGCACCTATAGCAAAAGTTTTAGATGATGCTTTTGGTATTGAGTCTGGACTCATGACTACCATTCATAGCTACACAGGTTCACAACCTATTCTTGATGCTAAACACAAAAAAGACCCAAGAAAAGGTCGAAGTGGTGCGACCAACCTTGTACCAACTACTACAGGTGCTGCTAAAGCCATTGCAAAAGTTCTTCCACAATTAGAGGGGAAAATAAATGGTCAAGCGATTCGTGTTCCTACTCCTGATGTATCGATGGTTGATTTAACTGTTAATCTTAGTAAAAATGTAACTGTAGAAGATGTTCAAGCTGCTTTTCAAACAGCTTCAGAGGGGTCTCACCAAGGTATTTTAGGCGTTGACTTAGAGTACAGAGTTTCACAAGACTTTGTAGGTGAAGAGCAAAGTACTGTTGTTGTTATGGACACCATTCAAGTGATTGATGGAAAAATGGTTAAGGTTCTTTCATGGTACGACAATGAGTGGGGTTACTCTGCAAGACTTGTAGACATGGCTGTTCACATTAGTAAGGGGGCGTAATGAATTCATTAAAAGATATTGAAATAGCAGGTAAAACTGTATTTATACGCTGTGACTTCAACGTACCAAAAGATGAAGATGGCAACATTACCGATGACCGAAGAATTCGTGGCGCACTACAAAGTATTCGTTACTGTTTAGACCGTGACTGTAAAGTTATTTTAGCCTCACACTATGAACGTCCTGAACCTGGAAAATATGAAGAAAGATTTTCTCTTAAAGCTGTTGTTACAAGACTACATACTTTACTTAAATTGGCAGACAACATTACCTTAGCTAAAGATGTCGTAGGCGTTGATGCAAAAGCAAAAGCAAAAGCCCTAAGTGCTGGAGATGTTTTGGTTTTAGAAAATCTTCGTTATGAAGCTGGTGAAACTGAAAATGACATTGAGTTTGCTAAAGAGTTGGCTTCTATGGCAGATATTTATGTAAACGATGCCTTTGGTGCTTGTCATAGAGCCCATGCTTCCATAGATGCCATGGCAAGACTTTTTGATGCAGACCAACGAGCAGCTGGTTTTTTACTCACTAAAGAAGTAAAGTTCTTTGAAAAGACTTTAAAAGCCCCAATTCGCCCTTTTGTTGCTGTGGTTGGTGGCTCTAAAGTTTCAGGAAAGCTTGAAGCATTAAGACAACTTTTAGACAAAGTAGACAAAGTTATTATTGGTGGAGGAATGGCATTTACTTTCCTTAAAGCACAAGGTTATGAGATTGGAACGTCTTTAGTAGAAGATGATTTACTTGATGAAGCACGTACCATTATGATAAAAGCTAGAAAGAAAGGAGTAAAATTTTATTTACCTGTAGATGTTATTGTTGCTCCTAAATTTTCAGATACTGTTCCCTCTAAATATGTCTCTAATCAAGAGATTCCAAAAGATTGGATGGGACTAGATATTGGACCTGCTTCAACAAGACTTTTCCGTACTGTTTTAGGTGATGCTCAAACCATCATTTGGAATGGTCCTATGGGTGTTTATGAGATGGACAAATATGCTAAAGGTAGTTTAAAAATGTCCCATAATATTGCTGACTCAAATGGAACAACCATTGTTGGTGGTGGTGATACAGCAGACGTAGCTCTAAGAGCTGGAGATGTTGAAGAGATGACCTTTGTTAGTACAGGTGGAGGAGCAAGTCTTAAACTTATTGAAGGACAAACGCTTCCAGGAATTGAAGCGTTAAAAGCGTAAGAAGTAACATGATATACGCAGCAAATTTTAAAACCAACCATACAAGACAATCTACAAGAGAGTACTTAGGTAGACTTCAACCTAAACTCATGCAAAAAAAACCTGAAGACAAAGTCTATATTTTCCCACCACTCACAGCACTTGATGATTATGAGAGTGCTGACTTTACTGTTGGAGCTCAAAATGCCTACCCAGTAGAAAATGGTGCTTTTACAGGTGAAATAGGAACAGAACAACTGGCTGAGTTTAACATCAATACTATTCTTATTGGTCACTCAGAGCGACGCGATATCTTAGGTGAGTCGCAAGAAGATGTGGCTAAAAAATTTGCTTTTTTTAAAGCGCAAGGTTTTGAGATTATCTACTGTATTGGTGAATCTCTTGACGTTCGAGAACAAGGACTAGAGGCCGTCATAGAGCATCTTATTTCTCAATTTGAAGGAATAGATACCACTTATGAAAACTTTATCGTAGCCTATGAGCCTATTTGGGCAATTGGTACAGGAAGAGTGGCTTCAGTTGAAGAGATTACCCAAACACATAACGCACTTAAAAAAGTAGTAGACAAGCCTTTACTTTATGGTGGTTCAGTCAAAGGTGCAAACATTAAAGAGATAGCCCAAATTGAAAATGTAGATGGGGTCTTAGTTGGTGGAGCTTCACTTAAAACAGAAACTTTTTTAGAGTTAGTCTTACACTAAAAAACCTAACCTTACCAAACTTTATACCCTACTTTTAGGTTATAGGTATGGTGAGTATTATAAACCTATGATTTTAAATACACATTAAACCACAGCAAACTAAGTAGTTTTCTATGTTAGAATTCACCAAATTTTTATTAGGTGATATTATGGCAAAAAAAGAGATTAAAAAAGCAGTACTTGCGTACTCTGGTGGACTCGATACAAGTATTATTTTAAAATGGCTTCAAGACGAATACAACTGTGAAGTGGTAACCTTTACGGCAGACCTTGGTCAAGGGGAAGAGGTTGAACCAGCCAGAGAAAAAGCTTTGGCTATGGGAATTAAACCTGAAAACATTTTCATTTTAGATTTACGTGAAGAGTTTGTAAAAGATTTTGTATTTCCAATGTTTAGAGCAAATACCATCTATGAGGGTGAGTACCTACTTGGAACCTCTATTGCTAGACCTCTTATCTCTAAAAAACAGATTGAAATTGCAGCTCAAACAGGTGCTGATGCAGTAAGTCATGGAGCAACAGGAAAAGGAAATGACCAAGTGCGTTTTGAGCTTGGTTACCTTGGGCTGAACTCAGACATCGCAGTTATTGCTCCTTGGAGAGAGTGGGACTTAAACTCACGTGAAAAACTTTTAGCCTATGCAGAAGCTCATGGAATCAAAATTGAGAAAAAACAAGGTCAATCATCTCCATACTCTATGGATGCAAACTTGCTTCACATCTCTTACGAAGGTCTTGTTTTAGAAGACCCAAGTAAAGAGCCAGAAGAGGACATGTGGTTATGGACGACAAGTCCAGAAAATGCTCCTGATGAAGCTGAGTATATCTCTATTGACTACAAAAACGGTGACCCTGTTGCCATTAACGGCGAAGAAATGACTCCAGCAACTATTCTTACTGAACTTAATGCGTATGGAAACAAACATGGAATCGGAAGAATTGACATCGTAGAAAACCGTTATGTTGGTATGAAAGCACGTGGTTGTTATGAGACTCCAGGTGGGACTATTATGCTTAAAGCTCACAGAGCCATAGAGTCTATTACACTTGACAGAGAAGCTGCTCACCTTAAAGATGAGCTGATGCCTCGTTATGCAAAACTTATCTACAACGGTTACTGGTGGTCACCAGAGCGTGAAATGCTTCAAGCTGCTATTGACAAAACACAAGAACACGTAGAGGGAACTGTTAAACTAAAACTCTACAAAGGAAATGTTATGGTAGTTGGACGTGAATCTGAAAAATCTCTTTTCTCAGAAGCTCACTCTACTTTTGAAGAAGACGATGTTTATGATCAAAGTGATGCAGAAGGGTTTATTAAACTTAATGCTTTAAGATTTATTATTGCAGGTAAAAATAGAAAGTAACTATATAGTAGCATATTTAAAACTAAAATATGCTACCTAACTTGTAAAAGTAGAGAGACTATTTCACAACTTTCTCTCCAGCTCTAATCCAACCATTTTCAATTCCACCTTTAAGCTCATAGACATTTTTAAAACCCATTTGCATAAGCCCTTGTCCCAAAGCTTCTGTACGCGAAGCATGAGCACAGTAAATAATAAATGGGGTCTCTTTATCTTTTATAAAATGCCCTACTTCAAAAAACCAATCAGCAAGTAAAGGTTGCCCTTGTTCAGAGAAAAATGTAATCTTATGAGCCCCTTCAATAATGCCTGTCTGTTTCCATTCATATGCTGTACGAATATCAATAACAGGCACACCCTCTTTTTGTAACTTTTTAAATTCTGCAACATCAATTGTTTTAAAATCTGCTAATAGCCCTATGTTTAAAAGTACTATGAGTAATAATATTTTTTTCATTTTCTACCTTTTTTCGTTAAATTTGTTTTTCGCTTGAATAATATCTAAATCAATCTGTTTTTTCAAGGATTTTAGCCCATCAAACTTTTTGTTTTCACGAATAAAAGCCACAAATTCAAGCCATACTTTTCCTTTAATTACGCCAATATCTTTTTCTATTACATGTGTCTCTATAGCAAAAGAGCCATCAGTAGTTACCCGAAAACCAATGAAAGAGACAGAGTTTAACCACTCACCCTCAATATTAGTTCGTGTAGCATAGACTCCCTCTTTGGGTAAACCATAATCATATACATTGAGGTTAAGTGTAGGGACTAACTTCTGTTTTCCTAAACCTTGACCAGAGACTACTTTAGCATCTATGGCATACCTACGATTCAAAAGTTGATTAACTAAGTCTATATTCCCTTTTTTTATTTCACTTTTAATGGTTCGTGAATGAACCGAAATATCGTTTAATTTTACCTCATCTACAATAACGACTTCCCCATCAAAAAGCTCTTTTAAGCTTTGAGTATTACCCTCTTTTTTATAACCAAAACCAAAGTCATAACCCACAACTATGGTTTCTAGTTTCGGGAAGTCTTCTTTTAATTTTTCAACAAATTCTTTAGCTCTTAAAGACTTTATGTGTTCAAAATGATAAAAGAAACAAGCTTGTTGAACATAAAGTGAACGCTTATACCCAGCTGTTAAATACCCACCATTTCGTTCAATAATCACCACAGCTTCTACTTGGTCAATTAACGCTTTATGTGCTAAATGAATGCCATCAAAAGAGCCTATGGCAATTGATTTTATGTTATTTTTGTACAAGTTTTATTTCCTAAAATGATAAATATACTCAATATTTCCAGACTTACCTGTGAGTTTTGATGTTGTAGAATAACACATCTCCCAAGCCAATTCTCTTGTTTTGGCTTCAAACCTCTCTTTTGCTTCACTAATGGCTTCAACGTTCACAACGACTCCACGGCTGTCTCGTTTTACATTGCGTCCTACTTCAAATTGAGGTTTAAAAAGTAAAATCATATCACAAGATGCCAATCTATCAATAGCATCTATAATCTGTAAAATAGAGATAAAAGAGACATCACAAGTGAGTAAATCAAAAGGTTCATTAGGTCTAAAATTTCGTACATCTGTCTCTTCAAACACTTCTACTTTGTCATTGTTTCGTAATGAGTAATGCAACTGATTTGACCCTACATCAACACAAGCGACTGATGTAACTTCATGTTCTAAGAGTATCTGTACAAACCCCCCTGTACTCGACCCAACATCCACAGCTTTTTTATCTTTTAAGTCCATAGGATACTCTTCTAAAAAAAGTTCCAATTTCTTAGCTGCACGGCTCACATAAAACTTCTCTTGGTCTATGTCAATGTTTGAGTTTTCATCACATTTTAAAGAGGCTTTAGCAACTACGCCATCAACAAACACCTTACCTCTTTTTATGGCATCTAAGGCACGGTTACGGCTTTCAAAAAAACCTTTTTCTACTAAAAATTTATCCAATCTCATTTACAACTTGTCCTTAATGTCAGCCATCGCAATATAATTTACCGTTCGACCCTCTTTTAATGCCCCTAAAATTTTATGCTTCACCAAAGCTTTTAGATACTTTCGTGCTGTATTTTCAGAGACATCATAATGGTTTGCAATCTCTTTAACCGTAAACACGCGTCCAGGATTGTTCATGGCTTTTTTAACAATGTTTTTTTGAATAAAGTTTAAGGTATCAGAGAGTTTAGAGTTCTCCAAAAGCCCTACCACCTCCTCAAACTCTAAACTTCGCTCTTCCAAATAGGTAAAAAGCTCATCCATAGAACGTAAAATAATATCTGCTTGATAATAAAGAAAATAGGTCAAATCACTCTCATCAATCTCTGTGTACAAATACGCCATACCATACTTAATAGGTGCAACTTTAAGCAGTTTAGAAATAGACAAATATTCAAAAAACTCAAAGCCGTTGTTGAGCATGAACCAGTAAAAAATCGCCCGTGCTGTTCGTCCATTTCCATCGGCAAAAGGGTGTTCATAACCAATCATAAAATGCAAGATAATCGCCTTAGCAATGGGATCAATAAATGCTTCACCCCCCTCACCTGAGTGTACAGTATTGGCAAAATCACAAAGCTTTTGTAAACGCTCTTTTATCTGTTCAAAATGTGGTGGCTGATGTAAAATCTCACCATCACTTCCATCAGAGATGACTATCTCATTGTCAGTACGAAAAGCCCCTGGAATAACCGAGTTTTCAGAAGTATTATGGGTGGCTATTTTATGAAAATGTAAAATAAGTTCAATACTCAAAGGAGCATCCGTTAAAGCCTTAACTTCATTCATTAGCAAGTAGTTATTTAAAATCATCTGCTCATCTTGTGAACGTGGTTTTCGCTCTTCCACAAGCATTTTCTTTGCCACACGTCGCGTAGTTGAAGCCCCTTCAAGTTGAGCAGAACTTATGGCTTCTTCCATGACCAATGATGCCATGAGGAATTTCTGCTTCATAGAAGAGTTAGAGGTCATGCCCTCTCCTGAAAGCTTAGCGATTTTAAAAAACTTTGCTTGAAGTGAGTCTGGCTTACAGTAATGAAATTCATTGCCCTCTTTGTCTAAAAGCTCAATGCTCTTACGCTTAGTAAAACGACACCATTTAGTAACCAACCACGCTTTTTGAACATCATCTTCTTTTGGCACATGCCATTTAAACTTGTCCCAATAAAGGTAGCGACCCTTGTCATCTGTCTCTGAAAAATAGCTCATGAGTTCGGGTTGTTCTTGCATCATATGTAAAACCGTTGCCAAGTTTTCAGGAGAAAAAGTAATAGGTGATTGTTCTATGCGTGATTTCGCCATATTTTTACTCCTTAACGCAATTTTTTATTTTTGCGTTATTGTAGCATAAACTTAGACTTAAACTAGATTAAGAATCTCTTTTCCATAAGCATCAATAATCTCTCTTTTCAAATGTTTTAATACCTTAAATTCCTTGCTAATTTCAATATTTGGCATATAGTCCATTATTATTTGAGTAACCAATTTACTTTGATGTTTATCTCTTTGCTGTTTCTGAAAATCCCTATCTTTTTGTTTAGAGAGCCAATTTTTATAAATAGCATACTCCAAAGGATGAAGAGTCGTTATGTTAGCACTTTGACCATTCATCGCAATAATTGTCTCTTTAAAAAGCCTAGAGTTTTCTAACCACTGCATACCTTTCATCTCTAAAGACAACAAATCAGTAAAAAGGTTTTCTTTATGTATAGAAGAACTAATTTCATTAGAAAGAGGATTAATCAATTCAATCCATACGGCATCTTTGTTTATAAATCTATAGGATCTCTTAGCATCTTGATAAAAACTTTTATCAATCAAATGTAAAAAATCAATAGCTTTTGTAGGACTCATTAACTCTTTAAATATAAAGGACAAACCTTTCTCTTTTCTGTTAAGAATATCTATATCATCCGTAGCTAAATATGCCTCATCAATGGCAATACCTGCTCTTGCTTCATAAGCATATAGACTATTTGTTCCAATGATAATGAGTTTATCGTCCAGTCCTAATTCATTGATTTTTCTAAAAAGTTTAACTATTTCATTGGGTGTTCGAGCAATTCCCTCCAATTTATTTAACTTTTCATCTTTTTTTAGTTTCTCTTTGAAGTTAGCTAACATCTCTTTTGCTCTTTTTTTAGAAAGTAAAAAATCAGATAAAATTTTTTCTGTATGCTCATCTCTTCGACCTAAATATTCACGCTTATTTGTTCGTAAATGGTGTTTTGCTAAGAGTTCATAACCCCCTTTATGCTTCTGCCAAATCATTTTGTATCGGTATTGCAAGTTATAGTTATTGAGTGCTTGTAGATAAGTTTGATAGAGCATTTTAGAGTTATATCGTTGTTTTATTTGCTCATCACTGTAAGTGTAGAAATTAAAGTCTATCATTTTATATTCTTATTTTTTATTAAAGTATACCTTTTTAAATTAAAATAGTCAAAAATAGGTATACTTTTATTTTTTATTAATAACTAATAGAGAGCCTATCAAAAGATGAACCTAAAACAACTTTTAACCCATCATAAGTTGTATTTCCCACAACCCCACCTGCTATTGCTGTTGATACAAAGATTATTATTTCTTGCATGAGTACTTTCCCTTAATTTTGTTTTATATTTACTTTATCTAATCAAACTTTATATTATAAATAGACATAAGACAAAACAATCAATTCGCAATTTTGATTTATACTTCGTATTTATATTAAAAACTTAGGATTTACAATGAAACTTTACTTCAAACTTCTTTTACTTACCCCTTTACTATTTATGCTTAAAAGTTATTCCTCCTCATGTTGCTATGAAATGTAAACTAAATTATGACTCTTGTATGATTGAAAATACTTTTGAAGGACCTTTACGCTCTCATGAGATTTGTCTTGCTGAGCGTTTACCTGTTTGTAGAAACATACCTTAGATTAAAAACTATTCTAAAATATATAAAACTACCTCATCAGCGATGAAGTAGTTTTTACTTCTATAAACACTTCCCTCTTTTAAAAGCTTATTCTTTTCTACTAAAAAATCAGCCCGTTTTTTCATGCCAGTGTTTAAAATATCTTCATCTACCCCAATATTGGAACGTAAACCTAAAAATAATCTTTCAGTTAAAAGTTCATCTTCACTGAGTAATTCTTCATGAATCATTAATGGCTCTTTAATATATAGGTCAATCTCAGTAGTTGGATAGTAACGAACATTCTTTTGAAATCCTACAGCACCAGCCCCTACCCCCATGTAAGGCTTTAATTTCCAATAACCTTTGTTGTGTTCACTTTGGTAAGTACCAAAATTTGAAATTTCATAATGCTCAAAACCATACTTACTAATCTCTTTAGCTACAAAAAAAGCTAATTCATCATTTTCTTGACGTACATGAGGCGTTGAAGCAAATTTTGTTCCCCCCTCAATAGTAAGCTCATAAGCAGAGAGGTGATTAATCGGCAATTTAAATGCTTCATTAATGTCCTGTGCTAAAAGAGCTTTAGTGTCTCCCTTATAGTTGTAAATAAGGTCTAAAGAGAGGTTTTTAAAACCAATACTTTTAGCCGTTTTTACTGCTTCTATGGCTTGGTTTGGTGAATGTGCTCTATTTAATGCTTTGAGCTTTTTATCGTTAAAGCTTTGTACCCCAAATGAGATACGATTAACCCCTAACTTATACATGCCTTGAAGCCACTCTTTCGTAGCTGAATTAGGATTTGCTTCAGATGTTATTTCAGCATCAACTTTTAGTAATGGTTTTAAAAGCTTAAAGATAGGTTCATAAAGTTCTGGATTCACAGTTGAGGGTGTCCCTCCTCCAATGAAAACTGTCTCTATTGTCTCCTTTTGAACTTGAAATCTTTTTAACTCATGTTCAAGTTGTTTTTGTAGAGATTTCATATAATCTTTACGGGTATCAAACTTATCAACATAAGAGTTAAAAGCACAGTAGTGACATTTGGAGTCACAGTAAGGGATGTGAATATATAGAAGCAATTTTTACCGACCATTAATGAGTATTTTGATAAAATTTTAACAAAATAATGATGAAAGATGAGTAATGAAATGCAGACAGAAAAGCGATATCGCCCAAATGTCGCAGCTGTTATACTCTCTTCAAATTATCCACAGAAATGTGAATTTTTTTTAGGTAAACGTTCTGATATTCGGAACACATGGCAATTCCCCCAAGGTGGGATAGATGAAGGTGAAACGCCTACAGAAGCTTTAATTCGAGAGCTACAAGAAGAGATAGGTTGTTGTTCAGTAGATATTATTGCTGAATACCCTTATTGGATTTCATATGACTTTCCAAAAAATAGTAAGTCACGTAAAATGTACCCTTTTGATGGTCAAACACAAAAATATTTTTTAGTCAAATTACGACATGACGCAGAGATAGACCTTGAGAGTTACCATGAACCAGAATTTGAAGACTACAATTATGTAGAGTATAAACAGTTGCTACGAAAAGCGACTTATTTTAAAAGACACGTTTACAAACGTGTTATAGAACATTTTGTAAAAGAAGGACATATAGTCGATGTTAATAGTGCATAAATATGGTGGAACAAGCGTTGGTGACCTAGAGCGTATTGAAAATGTTGCTGCCCGTGTAGCAAAAGCCAAAGAAGCTGGAAATGATATTGTGGTTGTTGTCTCAGCCATGAGTGGAGAGACCAATAAACTCATAGAATTAGCCAATCATTTTTCAGCTAATCCCTCTAAACGTGAGATGGACATGCTGTTAAGCTCAGGAGAGCGTGTTACAGCTGCTCTTTTAGCCATTGCATTACAAGAAAAAGGTTATGCTTCTATTGCTATGACAGGAAGACAAGCTGGAATTTTGACAGATGATGCACATACCTATGCTCGAATAGAATCCATAGACCCATCAGCCATGCAAACAGAATTAAGCCAAGACAAGATTATTATTGTTTCTGGATTTCAAGGAATTAATACAACAGGTTCAGTTACAACCCTAGGACGTGGGGGTTCAGACCTTTCAGCTGTTGCCATTGCAGGAGCATTAAAGGCTAATGCATGTGAAATTTACTCCGATGTAGATGGTATCTATACTACCGACCCACGGATTGAACCTAAAGCCAAGAAGATGGATTTTGTCTCATATGATGAGATGTTAGAACTAGCTTCTTTAGGTGCGAAGGTTTTACAAAACCGTTCAGTAGAATTAGCAAAAAAATTAAACGTTAAAATAGTAGCAAAGAGTTCATTCTCAGATGCAGAAGGAACAGTCATAGGTGAGGAGACAGAAGATATGGAAGCAGTTTTAGTAAGTGGGATCGCAGTAGATAGAAACCAAGCAAGAGTAAGTCTAAGAGAAGTTTCAGACAAACCAGGCATTGCAGCTGAGATTTTTTCTCTTTTGGCAGAAAACAATGTCAATGTTGATATGATTATTCAAAATGCATCAACCCATGGAGCAACCAATTTAGGATTTACCGTTCCTGCCTCTGAAATTAAAAATGCAAGAACCGTCATGGAAACATTTGACCATGATATAGGAAGTATGGACTTTGATGACTCTGTATGTAAAGTCTCTGTTGTTGGTGTAGGAATGAAATCTCATGCTGGTGTAGCTGCCACAGCATTTTGTGCCTTAGCCAAAGAGAACATTAACATTGAGATGATATCAACTTCAGAAATTAAAGTTTCTGTTATTGTAGCAGAAAAATATGCTGAATTAGCAGTCCGTACGCTTCACGCTGCTTATAACTTAGACAAGTAGTTCAATGACACCAATTTTACAATGGACACTTGATACTATTCGAGAGGAAGACTCTTCTTTCTCATGGATGGAAGAGTGCCGTTATGACTGGGTTCCTGTAGTGCAAACTGCTGTCAATAAAATTATTGAGGGGCAAACCATACTACTTTTAACAGATGATAAAAGAGCTTGGTATGCAAAATATGTCGCAACAAAAATCAATAATCTTCAAAATGAACGACCATTTCTACCTATCTATACTCTAAAATCAATGTTTCCTAACCTTGAAAATATGAAAAATACCCAAGAGCTAGAACTCCTTGAAGATATGTTAGAGATTTCTTATCCTAATGGATATTTTATTTGGTATATTGGTTCTGCTGAAAGTGCTTATAGTAAATTTGCATTTAGAAATGATGAAAATTTACTTTGGATTATTGATGGAGATGTCCCGAATTCTTTTTACTTACGAAATGCTGGTTCATCCTTAGACATTAAAATGATACAACTCTTTAAACTTTTTAACAAAACCATAGATGCCACCCTTTTTGGTGACATAAGTTTGGACTAGTTATGCAGTTAGCTTCTGGAATTATTATTACGCATGAAGCAGATGTTGTACTAAGTAAACTAGAAGCCAAAAGAACAACAGAAACTTTTACAATTATTAGAAGTGAAGATGACAAAGGTAAAGCCAAAGAGTTCTTGGTTGAACATGCTCAACTTGCTATTAATAAGGCTTATATTGCTTCTGAAAATTTAAATTATATTATTTTAATTGCACCAAAATTTTCAGATGTGTCTCAAAATAGACTCCTAAAAATCTTAGAAGAACCTCCAAAAAATAAAGCTTTTATTATTATTACCCAATCAAAATCAGCGCTTTTAGATACCATTCAATCTCGTATGCCAGTAAGTGTTTTAAATGAGTCAATAGAGGAAACAAGCTTTTCTTTAGACCTAGTAAATTTAAATCTTGCTAAAGTATATGAATTTACGCAAAAACATTCTAGACTCTCTTCTAATGAGTGTAAGATTTTAATAGAAAAAATATCATTAAGAGCCATAAAATCTCAAAAATATGATTTAGATGAACAGACACTGAAAGTCTTTTCTGATTGTATTAAAGCTTTAGATGTTGGTTCTCCTACTACTTTTGTTTT
This sequence comes from Campylobacteraceae bacterium, assembly GCA_027081065.1. Next base: position 8,883 of record JALWLW010000042.1, on the reverse strand, counting down.
AAATACATTACTACTGAAATTACTAGCCAAAAAACAGAAATAACCATCCTAAACTCCCATATATAATTATAGGATATCAGTTGATTGCACCAACAACTACAATCAACTGACACCCTAAGGTTATTCAGAATTTTAATACTAAGGATAAAATATGAAATTTTTTTTAACAGCATCAGCTTAATTGCTAACACCTAGCCTCATTCAGACCAATGTAAAACTTACTTCAGCTTCTTTAGAAGAGATAACAAACAGTATCAGAAGGAGAAAATGAAAAACAATGGGTAAAAGCTGAAAAAATTGTTTCAGGAACAACAATTCGTTACTTAAAGACCTTAGAGAATCTAGGAAAAAGTACTACTACAAAACTTATAGTCAAAAATTCTATTCCTAAGGACATGTTCTATATTGAAAATTCAGCTACTTGTGAAATCGATTATACAATAAGCATTTAGCTAAAGCCTCTGAATATACAGATATCTAATGGATTGTAGATTCTTTTTACCAATATTTTAGTATAATTAATCTAAATGCCTAAAGGAAAACTTATGATCTATAAAAAAATAACCTTTCTCATTGCAACTACTTTCTCTCTTTTTTTTGTTGCCTGTGGAGAAAGCTCCAAAACAGAAGTGATTCATGTTAAAGCTTCAGACGTAAGTAAACAAGAGCTAGATGTAAAAGGGATGACCTGTGTTGGCTGTGAAGCCAGACTTGAAAAAGCACTTTTAAAAGTAGATGGCGTACTAAAGTTTAAAGCCTCTGCTAAAAATAATGCTGCTTCTGTAGAATTTGACAAAAGTAAAACGGATGTTCAGAAGATTAACAACGTTTTAAAAGAGATGGGTTACGACTCTTCTGCTAAAAAGTAAACTAAGATGAAGCATCTCTTTTTTAACTTCGGCGAAAAAGTTGATGGCTTTGATTTTAAAGTCATCAACGAAAGAGATGCACGAGCCAGTGCAGGAATCATGTTTCTCTTTGGGCTACTCTCACTCTTTTCTGTTTTTACATTAAGAACACTTCTTTGGGCAGAACTCTTCTCTTTAACCTTCATTTTTGAATTTTTTGTTAGAGTTTTTATTAGCCCTAAGTATGCCCCTTATATGTTACTAGGCTCACTTTTTGTAGCCAATCAAAAACCCGATTGGGTAGAGGCAAAACCCAAACAGTTTGCATGGATACTAGGCATGATTTTAGGTGGCATTATGACCTACTACATTGTTTTTGATATACTCTCTCCTTTTCGTTTAGGCATTTGTCTTTTATGTATGGTTCTACTTTTTTTAGAGTCTTCATTCGGCATCTGTTTGGGATGCATTCTCTACACTAAGTTAAACATCAAACTCAACAGTTGCCCTGGTGGTGTTTGTGAAATGCCCACAAAAAGAGTGATTAAAGGTCGATGGTTGATTATTTTGTTAACGGTGGTTCTTTTTTCTTTGACTTATTATCAACTTATTAATAATAGGTATGCTGAGACTACGAGGGTTATTATTGTTGAAGGATAAAAAATGAAAATCTACCAACTAAACAACATAAAAAACAAAAAACAGTTCCTAAAAAAACTAAATGTCCACGGTGGGGGAGTCTCCATTATGGCTAAGAAAATGGAACTACTTTACTTTCAAATTAAAGATTTAAAAACACCTGCAGCAAATATTTTGAAGCAAGATGCACTAAGTATTGGGGCTGAGTTGGCTACTCCTTCTGGGGTGATAACTTGTGAAAAAGAGCTTTATGACTGTCTGCTTGTGGGAACGCATAAGCAGATAGAGATTCTCTCTCGTAAAGAGTTAGCTCAACCATTTGGGTTGAAAGCTCTGGCTAAAGAGTTGCAAGAGTTTTTGAAAATTAAAGAGCATTCTGTAAAAATAATGGGTATTATCAATGCCAATGATGACAGCTTTTTTTCTGGGTCAAGATTTATGGCAGAAGATGCAATCGTTCAAATAAAAAGTATGATAGAGAATGGTGCTAACATCATAGACATTGGAGCAGTCTCTTCTCGACCAAATGCTCCTCTTGTCTCACAAGAAGAAGAGTTAGAACGAATACAAGATATTTGTGATGTTATTAAATCTGAAAAGCTTTATGAAAAGGTATCTTTTTCCATTGACTCTTATACTCCTAGTGTAATCGAGTATGCTTTAAAGTCAGGATTTAATTTTATTAATGACATTACAGGAGCTTCAAATGATGAGGTCGTGAAATTGGCTGTAAAGTATGGGGCAAAACTGTGCATCATGCATATGCAAGGAACACCTCAAACGATGCAAGATGACCCACAGTATGATGATGTCATGGTAGAAGTTTCAGAATTTTTTGAAGAACGCATTTTGAAGTGTGACGCCTTGGGAATGAAGCGTGAAAATATGGTTTTAGATGTAGGCATAGGTTTTGGAAAGACCTTAGAGCATAATTTAACGCTCATAAAAAACATGGGACACTTTAAAAAGTTTGGTTGTGAGATTTTAGTGGGAGCAAGTAGAAAGTCCATGATTGATAAGATTATTCCTACTCCAACCGAAAAACGGTTGGCTGGAACATTAGCCATTCATCTTAAAGCTGTATCGAACGGGGCAAGTTTTGTACGCTGTCATGATGTACAGGAACATCAACAGGCTTTGGCTGTGTGGGAATCGCTCTCTTAACATCCATAGGCTTTGGTTGTGTAGAAATCTCTTTTGTAACATTGGCATCACGTTGTTGTTTTTCAATCTTTTTTTCTTTAACCTCTTTAGTCGCAGCTTCTACTTTCTTTTTAATAACCTTTGGATCAATTTTCAGTAGTGGTGCTGTTTGTACTGATGGCTGAGCATACATTCCATTTCGCATCTCTTGTAAAGCACGGTTAATTTCAATTAAACCATAAGCATCATTACACTGCTTATCATACTTTAACATATCTGTTTTAAAATCATTAATTGAATACGCTTTTAAATCAAGATTTTTCTTGGCTAACATTTTTTTTGCATATCTTGAACGTCCAAGCTCAACACCTTTACGAATCTCTGGTGAAAGGGCATTTGCATAAGCATTTTTTTCTTCTTGTGAAGCTTCATCATTATTTAAAAAAACTGCTTTTGCTGTATTTGTTACAAGAGAAACCCCAAAAAGTGTGGAAACCGTATCAAAAATTCCCATATATAACGAGTCTTCACTACTATCTGTCTGAGCTTTTTTTAAAGGATTATTTAAATAATTTTGACATTGAATATCTGACTTTAAAAGAAATTCATCCATAAAAATATTTCTCTCTTCTTTACTACTATTTTTAGTCAAACTGTTCATAAAATGTACTTGGTTTGTTTGAAAAGTAAGTGCTTGTTGTTCATTTGGAGTTAAATTGGAGCTTAAAGAGGGTAAACCATCAACACATCCTGTAAATAACAGTAGTGTTGAGATTAATGTAATTTGGAATAACTGCTTCATTTTTGCTTATGCCTTTATCTTTTCAATCATTTTATCAAAAAATAAATTTATAAGCAAATTTAATCTATTCTGCAAGGTTCTACTTAAATATTTCAATATGCTTACCAATTCGCCAATAGAGCAAAACTTCAAAACTCATACCTATAATTACTGAATTTTTAGCTGAAAAAAACTCTTCAACCCCAAAAAGATACGTCATAACATAAAGGTTTAACATACCAATAGTCATAAAAAAGAGTGAACGTAGTAAAAAAACCCATCCAATGGCACTCAAATGGTTAAAAAAAAATGCTTTATTACTTTTTTTATAAATATAAAGCAATCCTAATAGAACAATACTAATTTGAAGTACCACCATTTCCATATTCCAAAGTAACTCTATTTGAACAATAGCTTGAATGAGCAAAAAAAGATAAAGTAGTGAAAATAAAATTAAATAAAGTCTACTCTCTTTAGGAGTTATTTTATTCTCTTTTATATCTTGTTTGAGGTTTTTAATTTTCCAAAAGTACACAACTATACCAAAACCCTATAAGTAACAAAAGAAAGCACCCAAGCCGTAAGTGTCGTAAACACAAACAAATAAGCCAAATATTTATAGCCACCAGCCTCTTTAGCAAAGACCATTGAAGCAGCTAAACAAGGTAAATAAATCATGACAAAGACAATAAACGCCATGGCTGACGCAAAACCGATGTTATCTCTTAACTGTTCTTGTAGTGAAGAACTCTCTTCATCTACCTCATCACCAATAGCATAAAGTACACCTAAAGTAGATACCACAACCTCTTTGGCTGCTAAACCAGTCTCAAGGGCTACAGTCATTCGCCAGTCAAAACCAAGAGGGGCAAAAATAGGTTCAGTGGCTTTTCCTATTTGTCCTAAATAAGAGGCTTCAAGTTTTTTAAGTTTTAACTCATTTTCTAAAGTTCTAACTAACTTTTTGTTTTCTCCTGCTTGTTCTATTTTAATGGCAAATTCCTTATCAAATAACGGCTGTTTTGGGTAAGTTGATGCAAACCAAATAAGCATAGAAGCAGCCAAGATGAATGTACCAGCTTTCTTTAAATAGCTTAGTGCCTTATTATAAACCGTATGCCAAATAAGTGAAAATGAGGGCATTCGGTACTTTGGCATCTCCATAACAAAAGGTTCAGCCTCACCTTTAAAGACAAAGAGTCTTAGTGCTTTTGCCATAATTAGCCCAAGGAATGCTCCTGCAATGTAGATTAGAAAGAGAATATTTCCAGCCTCTTCAGGAGCAAAGAAAACGCCCACAAACAGAACATAGACAGGCATTTTTGCCCCACAAGACATAAAGCCTATAATGAAAAGCGTAATAAGTCGGTCTTTTTCACTTTTTAGCGTTCTGGTGGACATATACGCAGGAACAGAACAGCCAAAACCTGTAACTAAAGGAATAAAACTTTTACCATGCAGTCCAAACTTATGAAAAAATCCATCAAGTAAAAATGCCACCCTACTCATGTACCCTGTGGTTTCAAGTAAGGCGATACCAATGTACAAAATAATAATATTAGGTAAAAAGAGCAATACAGCTCCAACCCCAGCAATGATACCATCAACCACCAAGGAACGCGTAGCATCATGAGAAATAAGTGAGCCTATCCAATCACCATATGCCCCAATTCCTGCATCTATCCACTCCATGGGAATTGAGCCTACTTCAAAAGTAAGCTGAAAAAGTCCCCACATTAAAAAGAGAAAAATAGGAATTCCAATGAATTTGTTAAGTAAAATATCATCAATCTTTTGGGTACTATTTTTAAGTGCTTTAACCTTTTTACTTTTCACCGTCTCCATGCGAATACCTCGTGCAATGGCAATGTATTCGTTGGCTTTAATATCGGCTACATTTTTGGTTTCATGATGGGTATAAATATGTTCAAGTGCAGCCACAATACGTGGTTGGAGTTCTGCGATAATAGGTTGAACATGCAATTCAGCATACAAATCTTTGTCTTCAAACAAAATACGTATGGCAATTTCACGTGAACTTAAATCTCGCAGTTTAAAGCCTTTAGCATCTAAAAAAGTAGATAGCTCTAAAATCTCCTCTTCTAACGGTTCAGAGTAAACAATATTAGATACCCTACGTGATTTTGAGTCATACTCTTCATGTACTCTATGCAAAAGTTCTTCTATGCCTTGTCCAGAATTTGCAGAAACCAATACCGTTGGCACACCTGTAATGGCTTCTATTTTCTTAACATCAATCTCTAAACCCTCTTTGTCAGCTTCATCTGCCATATTCAGAGCCAAAACCATTTTTTTATTTAGTTTTAAAAGCTCTAGGGTTAAAAGTAAGTTTCGTTGCAAATGAGTAGAATCGAGAACATTAATAATCACATCATAATCTTCATTGAGCAAATAGGTATGGGCTACTTTCTCTTCTTGTGTAAAACCAGAAATAGAGTAAGTCCCTGGTAAATCTACCATTTCAAGCATGTGTGAGTCATGATGAAAAGCAACTTCTGTTTTCTCTACTGTGACCCCTGAAAAGTTCCCAACTTTCAAAGAGTTTGAACCTGACATAGTGTTAATGAGCATAGACTTCCCAACATTAGGTTGTCCTGCGAGTACTACTTTAATGGTATCCATTATTTTATATCCTCTTCAAGCATTTCAACCTCTATCTTTTGAGCTTCACTCATACGAAGCCCAATTAATGTCTCTTCAGCCATAATCTCAACAGTTTGTCTACCTAAAGAACATGCTTCAATGCTAATTTCAGTACCTCTTGCAATACCAAATGAAAAAAGACGACTTTTTAATGCTTCATCAGTACCTATGTTAACAATACGTGCTTTATCATTTTTATGTAAATCTGAAAGTTTCATGAACTATTTCCCTTTGTTATTTTTCGTATCATAGCACTTAAAAATTATAATTGGCAAAAACACGTAAATGTTTTGCATTATCTTCACCAACTTTACTACCTTTTAGCTTTGAAGCAATAGCATGAACTTCAATATCTTCACGTACTTCATAACTAAGGACTAAATCCATTTCTTTTGCTTTTTTCTCATTTCCTTTATTTAACACAACTTCTCCTAATCTAATAGTTAGACCACTAAGTCCGATTAAAGAAGCATCATATTCTACTCCATACCATAATGCTGTTCCATCCTTTCCTGCATTATCCAAGATAAGATATTCAGAATTAGAATAAAATGGTCCTCCACCAAAACCAGAACTAGCACCATTGCCTTTAACTTTAGAATAGGCTGTAGCGATCGTTAGCCCTAGTTGATTAGCTCTGGCATTTAACATACCACTATAAACTTTTGCATCTGACTCTAATAAATACGATTGATAAGCGTACTGTAACCCTACACCATAGGTCATTACCCCTAACTCTTTTTCATAATTAGCTTCCACATACGCAATATTATCTATTTCAGCATTTTTCAAATGATAGTACCAAGCTGAAAGTGCTAAATCTTTAATTCCCTCATAACTCACTCCCAATACTTGCATATGATTAGAACCATTTATATTGGTAAATTCATCAACGACCTCAGCATCAACCCCTGCCATACGTTGAATCTGCCCTAAAAAGATACTTGTATCTTGAATATCTCTATTTTCAAAAATAGCAGCTTCAAATGTATTAGGAATCATACCAATATCATCAGTTTGTGCAAAAGGTGTCTCTATCTCTTGTCGACCTATTTTTATTAAACTATTTCCGAACATTGACTGAACATAAGCTTCCCCTAAAATGCTATAAGACTTATAATCCTCACCTCTTAAAGGAATTAAACCTCTATTATCATCATTAAAAAGTGCATTTGAAGAATATATACTTCCCCCAACACTAAAGCTGTAGAAACTACCTGTCTCAAGATGAAGTTTTCCACCTAAGGCATCATCTTTATAAACCCTATCATTCTCTACATCATGGGACTGATATGTCCCTCTAAGATAACCTTCTACTTCTGTCTTGATAAATGCTTCACTTAAACTCTCTGCTCTTAATCCTATAAATAATAGTAACCATACAGTTAATATTTTTTTCATATACAACTCCACTTTTTTATCTTCGGCATAGTACATTGAAAATACTTAAGTAATAGTTAAAATGATAATTGTTATCATTAATGATTAATATAGAATATTTTGTCTGATAAAAATATTAATCAAAGTTCATAAAGAGTTAAGTAAGTCTTTAAGACTAAAACTCTTCCTTAGTTTTAGCACTCTCCACAATAGAAACTACCAAAGTATATAAGTTAGCAATAATAGCACCAACAACAAGACCTGTAATAAGTCCCTCATGAGATGTTGTATTTCCAAATTGAAACATAAAAAATGCTGGGATAAGGTGTAAATCTGCTACTAATGAACCAGCTAAAAGTTCAGCTGCTAAAAGATTTCTAACCCCTAATTTTAAAATACTAGATATAAAATTAATACTTGCAGCTGCAAAAAGTGCAATGGCTGAATGTTCAAAAAGAAATGCTACAGATGTGGTTAATGACATTAACGCAAAAAAGATATAAAAAACTTTACCCCAATTCATAAATACTCCTCAATATAAATAATTTAAAAAAGCAATATCTTAAGAAGTATTATTTTTTTAAATAATTTAATTAACTGTAGTCAATAACTACAGCTAATAAAGAGATAAAACTTATATCATCCCTTGTTCAAATTGAGCACGTTGTTTCTCACGCTCTTTTTGACGCTTCGCAGCAGCTGCTTCTTTTTCTCTAAATTCTGAAATTGAGAAGTTTAAAAACATTAAAATTGGCGATGCCACAAAGATTGAAGAGTAAGTTCCCACAACAACCCCAACTAAAAGTGTAAATGAGAAACCATGAATAATCTCTCCACCAAAAGCAAACAATGTTAAAACCACAAAGAATGTGGTCAATGAAGTCAGTGTTGTACGTGATAGTGTCTTAGTAACTGATTCATCAATAACATCTGCCATATTCGGTGACTTAATGGTACGAATACCCTCACGAATACGGTCAAAAACAATCACAGTATCATTTAGTGAATACCCTAAAATAGTCAAAATAGCAGCCAAAATAGGTAAGTTAATGTCTACTTGGAAAAGAGCTAACATACCTAGAGCAATGGTAACATCATGAATTAAAGCAACCACCGAAGCCAAAGCAAAACGCCACTCAAATCTGAATGATAAATAGATTAAAATACCAATAATAGATAAAAGCATTGCCATGATACCCTTGGTTTTCAACTCTTCACCCACTGAAGGACCTACTAAGTCTACCCGTCGTATTTCAAATGTTCCTGTACCAGCTAACATTTCAGTCACTTCAACTTTTGCACCACCTTTAACCGATTTAGAGGCTTGTTTGGTTCTAATCACAAGCTCTGCATCACTTCCAAATTTAGTAACGGTTGCTCCTGCATATTTTTTATGCTTAGTGACAATGTCCCTTACTTTTTCAATGG
>JALWLW010000041.1 GCA_027081065.1 Campylobacteraceae bacterium | reverse complement strand
TTATTTATTCAAATATTTTATTTTATTTTAAAATACTTTTTTAACCTTATCTAGTAAATTATTTAAAATATCTACTAAATTCCATTATATAGGGATTTTCTAAAGATTCGTGGTTATTTTCTTAAAAATAACTTTAATAAAATATTTAATTATTAAGTTAATATATTATTAATTTTTTATAGAATTACCTTATCAAAATACACAATATGAAAGGATATTCCATGAAAGTAACAGTTATGGGAATAGATTATAATCACTTATTAAGTGGAAAAGCTTTAGTAGAAATGGGTAATGAAGTTACCTACATCTCAAATGATTATAAGCGTATAGAAAACATTAAAAGAGGGTACTATAATTCTGATGAAGCCATGGTAATTAAAAGCATGAACTTACAAGATAGCTTTGGTTTTTCTGCTGACATTAAAAAATCACTCAGTCAAACTAATATGTGTTTTATTTCTGAAAGCATCATTGACGACTCTACAGAAGAGTTAGAAAATGTCTTAAATACAGCAAAAATTGTTGGTGAAAATATGACTCAACATATGTTTATTATTGACCGATCTCCAGAATCTACTTCTCGAGTATCACAAATTAAAGATACAATTCAAAAAGAACTTAGCAAAAGAAATACTGCTTTAACCTTTGAGGTAATTGCAAATCCAAATTTTTTAAGAGCATAATACTTTCAAAACCAAAAATAACTCTTTATTTTAGTGAAGTATTCATCTAAAATAGGATTATTTTTTATGAAAATTTAAAAATAAACCTTATATTTATACGATGTACTGCATAATTCCACATCAAATAAAAACAAAGTATAATATGAATATTAAAATAATTGAAAAATCTCTCCTCCCACTCTTTTTAGCAGCAATATTTATTGTTGCTTATACTTGGCAATTTACCCATGTTTATGCTTTTCTAATTGAACACTTCAAAGATGAAAAGCTCTCATTTCTTTATGCCCACCTTTTTATTTATGCCTTTTTAATATTTACAGTTTTTCTTTTTATTATGAACTTTTTTAATATCCTTATTAAATCTCCTGTTTTTATAACCATTATCGTTATTAGCCTTTTTACATTCCATACTTTTACCTATGAAACATTTTTAAATAGTAGTCAATATTTTATCAACTATCCACTTTCAGTAAATGAGACCATGCTTTTAATACTCTTTATTGTTACAACTATAATTTATGGTATCTATACGGTAGGAATACTCTTTTTCAATACATTTATACCTTTTAGTCACTCTTTTGTCTTTTTAATCATAGCCCTTAGCTATTCTGCATGGTTTATAAATTCATATGCCTATCCAATTTCTGAAATCTTAACAAAATTTGCATAACGCTTTAATTCAATTTTATAAAAATTGACTGTCCTCATATTTAGATAAATTATTTTCTTTTTTAAGAGCATTCAGTAAATGTTAAATATGCTTAGTTAAACTAATAAAAAAGGAGCATAATGAAAAAAGTACTTGTAATACATCTCTTATTTTTAGTAGTTCCCAAACTATTTGCCTTTAATGCGGCCTCTGTACCTAAAAAATTATCTGCACATTATGTTGCAGAGAGTCAAGCTCTTGATATGGTAAAAAACAAATTACAAAATAATGGATTTCATATTCTTGCTATCACGCCTATCTTGAAAAATCAACATGTTATTACCATTACAAACCAAGAATTACAAAATACTAACTCTTATATGGCTACGCTACAAGTGAATGTTAATGAAACAGAAATACGCGTACAAAACCCTTCTTACTTAGCAGCAGCATATCTTTCTAAAAATTATCGCTATGGACAATTTAAAGCGACTATTAATGCATTAGAGCGTTCTTTAGGTACACTACATAATGGCTTTCAACAAGCAGAACTTTCTAGCTTAGGTGAATATAGATTTATGTATGGCTTACCTAAAAAAGAAGATACACTAACGGTTAAACAAGCATCTAATATTCTAGAAAAAATCTCTTCCGAAAGTGCTAAAAAGTACATTGCTTATACTTTAACCTTACCTAATGGTTCTATTTTAGTTGGACATAAATTAAGAGAAAGAACCAATAGGTTTCTACAAATATTAGGAGAAGAAAAAAATGCACAAATACTCCCATATGAAGTAATGATTAAAGGAGACAAGGTAAGTATGATGAATCCTAAATATTACCTTGCACTCTCCTTACCTCAACTTAGTCTACGTGAATTTATGGAAATTGCTTCTGTTCCAGATAGAATTTACAGAAACATTAAAAAGGCATACCAATAAAAAGTTAATTAAAGCCCTGCCTCTTTAATTAACTCTGCTTGTGCATGATGATTAAGGGGGTCAAGCACTAACTTCAAGTTACCATCATTCATAATTCTATCTAAGGAATAGAGTGTTAAGTCAATTCTATGGTCAGTTAGACGATTTTGAGGATAATTGTAGGTTCTAATTTTTTCAGAACGTGAACCTGTTCCAACTTGTAGTTTTCTTTGTGCTGAAGTCTCATCTAATTGCTCTTGAAGATAGGCTTCATAAACCCTTGCTTTAAGAACTTTCATCGCTTTATCACGGTTTTTATGTTGAGATTTCTCATCTTGAATGGCTGCAACGATTCCTGTAGGAATATGGGTTAAACGTACAGCAGAGTCAGTTGTGTTGACCGATTGTCCCCCACAACCACTTGAACGGTAGACATCCATCTTAATCTCATTTGGCTTGATGTCAACTTCAACATCATCAACTTCAGGAATGACAGCAACCGTAATAGCCGAAGTATGAACACGCCCTTGTGTTTCAGTGTCAGGTACACGCTGGACACGGTGAATTCCTGCTTCAAACTTAAGTTGAGAGTAGACACCCTCCCCACTAATCTGTGCAATCATCTCTTTATACCCACCTGCTGTTCCATCAGAAGAGGAGATAATCTCAACTTTCCAATTAACTTGCTCGGCATAACGCAGATACATCTTAAAGACATCAGCAACAAAGAGTGCTGCTTCATCTCCCCCTGCTCCTGCTCTAAGCTCTAAGATAATATTTTTATCATCATTGGGGTCAGAAGGAATCATGAGAACTTTTATCTCCTCTTCAAGTTGAGGCAATAAAGGCTCTAGTTCAGAGAGCTCCTCTTTTGCTAAATCACCCAATTCAGCATCACCTAAAAGTTCTTTATTCTCCTCAATTGCATTAGCTGTTTCAATATAGAGATTTGCTTTCTCAACCAAAGTACTTAACTTAGATTGTTCTCTACCTAAATCGGTCATTTTTTTAATATCAGAAGCAATATCAGGTGAGCTTAATAAGGTATTTATTTCCTCATAACGGTCAATAAATGGTTGGAGTTTTTCTTTAAACATAAGAGAACCTAGTTTGTGGATTTTGTAAAGATGTTTGGGTAATCACTATGATTACCCTAATTATATAAAGAAGAGGTGCTAACTATGCAGCGATTTTGTTAACCATAATGTTTAGTCTACTTACTTTTCTAGCAGCTGTAGATTTCTTGATGAAACCTTTACTTACCATTTTATGAATTTGTTTGTTAGCTACTTTAAATGCCTCTTGAGCAGCTGCTTTATCGTTTGCTTCAACTGCTGTAGTTACTGCTTTAACAATGTTTTTAAATCTTGTTCTGTAGTATCTATTTCTCTCTGTTCTTTTAGCTGTTTGTCTAATTCTCTTAATTGTTGACTGATGATGTGCCATATTTATGTCCTTTGATGTTAGCTCTTTTATTTCTAAAGAGTCTATAATTGCGCGAATTCTAGCTAAAAAACTCTTTGTGTTACTTTATTTTAACGACAAAGTATTAAAAGTTCTTAGGCTCTTGCTTTGTCAATAAACTTAAGTTATACTAGATAATTATTCTATTACAAAGGATTTTTTTTGAAAAAAATTACTCTTATACTTATTATTTCTCTCTCTTTCTTATTCTCAGCGAATCTTGATGTTACAGGTACAGTAGTCTCTGATAATCAAAAAATGATTGGTGCTAGATACATGGGGTATGTTAAAGAGATTCATTATAATATTGGAGATAAAGTTGAACGAGAAGATGTTCTCTTTACTATGGAGTCAGCTGAGTTTGACATTATGCAAAACCAAGCTGACTTAGCACTTGAACAAGCTGAAATCATGATTGAGATGTACAGAACAAGACTCAACAGCATTCGTCATGAAAAAAAATCATTAAAAAGAAGAGGACTTAAAGGAGGGACAGAGTGGAAAGAGTTAGAATCAATGGCAGAGAATGTTCAAGCTGGACTAACAGCCACTCGAGCCATGATTAAAAGTGCTACCGAAAAAGTAAAACAGATGGCAACCATTATGGATTATTTAGAAGTTAAAGCACCCAATGGTGGAATTATCGTTCAAAAACGTATTCGAGTAGGAGACCTCATCGTACCTGGTATGTTAGCCATGATTCTAGTAGATTTAGACCATTTAGAAATAGAAGCACAAGTCTCAGAGATTGATTTACATAAAGTAAAAAAAGGAAAAGCTGTAAGGGTTGATATCCCCTCTATGAAGTTCAGAAGCACAGCCATCATAAAATCCATCGTCCCCTCTGCCAATCCAATGACCCATACCTTTACCATTCGCATTGCATTTGATAAAAAAGATAAAAATATCTTTCCCGGAATGTATGTAAAGGTTTCTATACCGTATGAAGAGTAAATAACATTAAGCTTAGGCTACTTTTTTTGAAGTTTCATAAGGTAAATTTTATCCACTATGAATGAGAGTTGGCAAACTTTTAAAGACCTAGCTCAACTTTTTATCCAATGAAGCCTCTATTGTGTTTTCATCAATATATCAGCTGCTTTCTTACCTATCCTAATAAAAGGTATAGCATCTAACAAAAGCTCTAATCCAAGTTCAGTTACAATCTCTTCTATACCTTTCTCTTTTATCTTTCATAACTTCAGAAAGCTCATTCGTTTCTAATGATTTACAAAATTCTTCAAAAGCCTCTTTATCATTTAATATTTCCTTATAGAAATAAGCATAAATAGCTTGTTCTTTAGTTTGAATAAAAGAACTAATGTGGTAACCATATTAATACTTCATTTTCTAAAATATCTTTAAAAACCAGTGTACCCAATTTATCTTTTTTCTTTCCATAAAAAGTTGCATTACATACAATGACTACAGCTCTTGGATTATGCTTTTTTCATCAGGTTTATATTTAAATATTTGCTTTCTTACCCAAGGTATACTTCTCTTATATTCTTCTGTTAAATGGATTAAAACTTGTCGTTTATAGACATACTTTTCAAAGATGATTTTCTGTAAGTTCTCTACTCTTCTTTTTAATTGAAATTTCTTATTATAATTATTACATTTATACCTCTGAATCCCTCTTCTTTTACCTATTTTTTAGTGTTATTTTTTTTGACAATTTGGACAAGTTTTTCTGTTTTTTTACAGCCATTTGTGAATAAACTCTTTTTAACCCATATATTACCGTATTTTCAAGCACTTTTT
>JALWLW010000040.1 GCA_027081065.1 Campylobacteraceae bacterium | reverse complement strand
TACATTCTCTTTAATTCGTTTAATGTGTTTCGCCATCTTAAAACCTTATAATTTAATATGTTTATAGGGTATTTTATAAGGTTTTGTATTATAAAGAACTGAAAGGAACTAAGAAAAGCCCATAAAATAGTAAAACCTTATAAAATGTGTAGTTTATAAGGTTTTGGATTTTTAATATTTTGTTAGAATTAGTACTTTTTGAATAGTTGGTTATGTGTGCCTATTCGTTGAAGATAAAGAATGTCATCTTTTACAGTATAGATTATTAACATATCACCAGTAAGATGAAATTCTCTAAAACCTTTATACTCACCAGTTAAGGGGTGGTCTAGTGCTTCACTTGGTAAAGGTTCATTATTTAGGATTAAAGATAAATACTCTATACGCTTTTTATACTGTTCATCTGTGAGTTTTGCTTTTAACTCATCTTTTCTAAAAAATTTATGTCTTTTTATTTGCATAACTATTTTTTCAAGTCTTCAAGAGTAATATCTTCATAGTTTTCGCCAGTCTCTACGTCTTTCATTGCTTGTAAAGTTTCATCATTAGGAATTTTCACATTAAAAGGTATTCCCCTATTTAAAACAGATTGAGTTAAAAAAATATTAACTGCTTGACTAAGGCTTAAGCCATACTGATTAAAAATCTCTTTTGCTTGGTCTTTGATATTAACATCAAGATAAATGTTAGTTCTGCTTTTTTGTTGAACTGATAACATAATCATCTCCTTTAATTGGTTATTTACTATTATAACACAAAGATTGTGTTTTTATATAAAATGGATTACTCTATTATTTCAGCTTCTAAAATCTTATCAATGGTTTCTAAACCTTTTATACTGCTCTTCATGGTTGAGTTAGATAAATATTTATTGATGGTGTTAATGTCTTTATGCCCTAGTATTCCACTTAGGGTTATTCCCTCTGTTCCTTGTTCAGCTAAAGCACTTACTAAAATGTTTCTCATGTAGTGAAGTGTTAAGTTTTCTATTTTTGTATATTTTCTAAGTTGGTTTATTTGTCTATCAAGATTAATTATTTTTTTTCCAGTAATTGGACTTTTAAAAACAAGCCCTATTTTATCGTCAAGTAGTTCCAGTAATGTATTTTTGATTAATAGGTCTAGTTTGTATTGTTGCTTATCACCGTTCTTTGTATCTTCTATCCAGTAGTAGTTATTTGTAAAATCTATGTTTTCCCATCTTAAGTTAAGTATCTCTGATTTTCTTCGACCAGTAAACCCAAAAAGAAATAAAGCTTTATAAAATGGCTCTTCATGATAATATTCTATGATACCAACATAGACACGGCGAAAAAGTTCTGTGGCATTTACAACTATTTTCTTTTGAGATGGAATTTTAATTCTTATGTGTTGTGTTGGGCTTTCGCTTAAGTATTTGTTTCTTATAGCAAAATCAAAAAGAGGGTTAAGCACTTCCAGTATACTTTTTTGTGTTCTTGGTGATAAGTTATGCTCTTTCTCCATTTTAGAGATTATAAGCATGATATCATTCTCTTTAATGCTACCTATGGCTTTATGTCCTATTTTGCTTAAATTAAAGCTTCTACGCTTGTTTATAATGGCTTCTGTGGGTTCTTTAGTCATATTGCTAAGATTACTATTGCCTAAGTATAAATCATAGATGTGTGTCTTCTTGTGCGTCCAGTCTGTAAGTGGTTGGGTTTTCATGTATTCTATAAAAAGATTATCTAATGTAATGAGGTCATTACCATAAGTTCCGTTATTAATTTCATCTTTCATAATATCTAACTGGGTTCTAGCAGTCTTTAACATTTGTGAGGGTGTATGATTGGTTGCTTTTACTTTGAAGTTTTTTCTATATCGTTTATGATTAATTCTAAAATCAAACAAAAAGAGTCTAATATCTTTTTTATGTACTTTGATGTTTTGTTCTTTTGTGGTCTTATAATCTTTTGCATTTATAGCCATTATCTAGCCTTTAGAAGTAGGGTAATAAACTGGGTGTCCTATTGGGTGTCCGTTTAATTTCCATTATTATACATCTAAAAGAACTAAGATACAGTTTGGAAGTGCTTAAAGGTGCTATTTTATGGGAAAAAGAATTAAAAAAGTGGTGCGGATGAGAGGACTCGAACCTCCACGCCGTGAAGCACCAGATCCTAAGTCTGGCGTGTATACCAATTTCACCACATCCGCATAGTGGTACACCCATTAGGATTCGAACCTAAGACCCTCGCCTTAGAAGGGCGATGCTCTATCCAGCTGAGCTATGAGTGCACATAAATATAATAATAAAATTAACTTTCTTAAGTGGTACGCCTGAGAGGACTCGAACCTCTAACCCTCAGATCCGAAGTCTGATGCTCTATCCAATTGAGCCACAAGCGCTTCTGTATAGTTGGGTTGGTTAACTACTTAATTAATATGGGGTAGGCGACGGGGCTCGAACCCGCGACAACCTGTGCCACAAACAGGTGCTCTACCAACTGAACTACGCCTACCATAATCGTTAATTTAACTATTATATTGAAAATTTAAATATCTAAGTGGTCGGAGTGAAAGGACTCGAACCTTCGACCCCCTGGTCCCAAACCAGGTGCGCTACCAGACTGCGCTACACTCCGTAAGTATTTAACAGATAAACTCTATCTGAAAAAGGAATGCAATTATAGGCAAAAAGTTTTTAGATGTCAAGCGTTATTATAAAATATTTAAAATATTTCTCGTTCTGATATTTTTGCATACTCTGTTGTGTTGCCATGATCTTCCTCATAAATACGGACTATACCTTCATTATAGGCATAATAAAACTCTTGATAAATACCATTTTTGGAGGTACATACTACTTGAAGGACATTGTAAAAATCATGACCTTTATTATGATAGTTTTCATAAAAACGTTCAAGACTACAAAGTTCAATGGAAGAGGATTGAAAAATACCACTGTCTCCTAAGTGAAGAAATCTAATAATACTGGTTCTACCATTTGGGTCATCCATGAGAATGCGATCGGCATTTAAAAATAGTGTGGTTGTTCCACCATTACTTATTCTTTCATATTCACTACCATATTGTTTGTGTGTTTCTCTATAGTAATCGACTTTTAAACCATTTTCATAAATATCATATTCTACGTCATAGCTTGAAGCAGAAGTCATGTACTCCCACATATCAAATCCACGGCTTGAGTCAATACGATTTTCTTGTCCACCACAAGCTGTGAATAAAAATATAAATATAAAGAGTAATTTTTTTTTGAAGCCAATCATCACACAGTCCTTTTTTAAATATCTTAGTGAAGGATTGTGTTATAGTTGTGAAATTTCATCGTTTTCTATAAGAGAGTGCTTCAAGTAAGTGTTTCTTCTCTATCTGAACACTACTTTCCAAGTCTGCAATGGTACGGGCAACTTTTTTAATAGAATTGATACTTCTATGTGAAAGAGCGAATCGTTCAATGGCTGAAAAAAGAATTTTTTCTCCCTCTTGAGTTAGTTGACAAAACTTCTCTACCTCTTTTTCTTGTAGCTTACCGTTTAAGTTTTTTTGACCTCGTTGTTTTTGCATTTTAAAAGCACTATTAACCATGATTTTTAGCTCTGTAGAATCATAATCCATCTTGTCATTTAAATTAATCTCTTGCATGACTACAAAAAGGTCTATTCTGTCTAAAAATGGGTCAGAGAGTCTGTTCTTATATCTTTTTACCTCTTGTTCTGAGCAACGGCACGATTTTTTCTTAGACAAAGCATTTCCACAAGGACAGGGGTTCATGGCTGCTACGAACATAAGGTCAGCCTCATATTCAATTTTTGAATTAACTCGTGAAATATTTACTTTTTTATCTTGTAAAGGTTCACGTAGGGCTTCTAAAATATTTTTTGAAAAATGTGGAAGTTCATCAAAAAATAGTATGCCATTGTGTGCTAATGCGACTTCACCAATACGTGCTTTATGTGAGCCACCACCAAAAATTGAGGCTGAAGTTGCTGTATGGTGAGGGGAACGCATGGGACGTTTTGCTTTAAAGTCAGGGATGTGTCCATCTAAAAATTGATGTTTTGCAATGGTAAGCATTTCACTTTCTAGTAAAGGAGGTAAAATGTCTTTAAGGCGTTTAGCTATCATGCTTTTACCACAACCAGGGTTGCCTTCCATCAAGAAGTTATGCATACCAGCAGCTGCTATAAGTGCTGCTCTTTTAGCAATATTTTGTCCTTTAACCTCGGAAAAATCAGCAGATATTTCAGTACAATCATAAAAAAAGTCATTGGCTATTTCTAATCTATTAGCATCATAGTTAAATTGTCTACTTGATGCTTTAAACGCTTTGTCTTTAATGAGTTTAATGGCTTCAGAAAGTGTTTCTACAGGAATAAAGTCTACTCCAGCGATGTGGCTTAAATATTCCATTGCAGACTTAGGAACAATGGCACGTTCTAGTAAGTTTTGCTCTTTTAAAGAGAGGATGATGGGAAAAAGTGTTGAGCTAGATTTTACTTTTCCATCAAGTCCTAATTCACCAAATACAAATAATTTTTCTTCATTAATCTCCTCTTTGTGTAAAGCATTAAGTAGGGCTATAGAGAGATCAAAATGTGTGCCTGATTTCTTAATATCAGAGGGGCTTAAGTTTACGGTTATTTTTAAAGGAGGAAAAATAAAGTCATTGGTTAATAAAGCTGATTTTACACGCTCTTTTGCCTCTTGTATGTCAGAAGAAGCTAAGCCTACGACAGCAAATCCAGGTAAGCCTTTTGTGAAGGTCGCTTCTACTTCAATCATTTTGGCAGACAGACCATCCAGTGTGGCACAAGTTAGATGGTTGACAATAGTTTTTTTCTTTTTTTGAATAATTTGTGTTTTTGGTGGAAGTGTACCACTATGATTATTTTTACTCATAATTAATTTTAACATAAAAAAATAATTTATACTTAAAATATGTCAAATTGTAATGTTTTTTGATGGGAGCTATGGGATGGAAGATTCTATATTGAAACTAATCTTAAAAAACGATTACTCTACAACAACATTTTTTAGAATAAATGTTATAATTTCTTTAGTAAAAATAAGGCGAATTAATATGTTATTTAAATATTCAGGTATGACAAAGCAAGGTAAAGGTGCAAAAGGTAGCATTGAAGCTTCGAGTATGGATGAAGCCAAACAGAAGTTAAAGGCACAAGGTATCTTCTATAAAGAGATTTCTGAAACTTCTCAAATTACCATGAAAAACTTTTCTAAACGTGAAATGCCCGGACCACTGCTCTCTTCATTTGCAAAAGAACTCTCCTCTTATTTAAACTCTGGTATGGCTGTACTTACAGCCATTAAGCTGATAGAGGGACAACATGCGAAAGAGAAAAAATATGCTTCATTTCTAGCATCTTTGAGAACCATGATTGAAGAGGGAAAGTCACTTTATCATGCCTTGGGTTCACAATCAGTTTACTCCATGCCAGATTTTTTCTTACAAAGTATTAACGTGGCTGGTCAAAGTGGTAAGATGGTACCTGTATTGATTCAGATGGGTTCTTTTTTCTCTTCACAAGCTAAAGTAAAAAAACAAGTTGGAAATGCCATGGCATATCCGATGTTTATTTTTATTGTTGCCATTGGTATGACGGGTTTCCTTATTGCTTTTGTTGTACCTAAAATTACAGGTATTTTTAAAGATACAGGTCAAGAATTACCAGAAATTACACAGTTTGTTTTAGGACTTTCAGATTTTTTATCAGCGAACTATATTGTTCTTATTTTGGGGTTTGTTGGGACAATTATTGCTTTTAAAGTCTCTTATAAGTACTCTAAAGGTTTCAAGAAGACCTATGATAGTTTTATGCTCAAAGTACCTGTTATTGGTGAGTTAATTCAAAACCATGAACTGGGACGTTTTTCATATATTTTAGGACTCATGCTCAATTCTGGAGTCTCTTACGCACATGCTGTAAAATTGGCAACTACTACTTTTGCAAATGCAGCCATGCGTGAAAGTTTTGAAATGGCTGCTGAACGGGTGATTGAAGGGAATAAACTGTCGCACTCTTTACAGCGTGGAAAAGGAGTGTTACCTAAACGTAATTTTATGCAGGCATTGGCATTGGGTGAAGAGTCTTCTGAGGTGGCAAGTATTCTGTCAAATGTTGCTGAGCTTTATCGAGAAGAGAATGATGATAAGTTAAAACTTCTTTTAAGTTTACTCGAACCGTTTATGATGCTTTTCATTGGGGGAGTTGTTGGGGTGATTGTCTCAGCCATGCTTCTACCTATTTTCTCTATGAACTTAGGGGCGACCTAATTGACTTTTAGCTACAATCATCTCTTTAAAGGAGTGATTAATGGCTAAAAAACAACGTTTTAGAGATACCAAACAACAAAGAGTTAGCAAGAGAGAAGAGATTGAAAAACCACGTATTCCATTTGCAAGTTTGGGCTTAAGAGCAAAAGCATTTCTAACAGATGTCTTTATGTTACTAATGCCTTTATTTTATGTGAGTATTTATTTGATTTTTGATGGGCTAGAAGATGTGGCTTCACACCGTTTAGAAGCTTGGGCTTATGCCATGATACCTTTTTTACTCTTTTTAACACTTTTTATGGTTAAAGATGAAGGTCGAACTCCGGGGGCTAGGGCACAAGGTTTAAAAGTTATTGATACTCATACGTTAGAGAAACCATCATTGTTCTCTATTATTTTTAGAAACTTTTCTCTTCTATTTTCGTTGTTTATTCCTATTTTTTGGTTGCTACCTTTCTTTAGAAAAGATAAACAGATGGTACATGACCTTTTAAGTGCGACATGCACCATGGTTGACCCGAATCCACCTCAAGATAAAGTCTTTAAAAGTAAATAATGCATTTTTTTCTTTCACTCTTTTATTTTGCCTATTTTTCTTTAGTAGGCGTTTATGTGATGTTTATGCCAAATGCTTTAAAAGGTTTTGCTTATGATACCTTTGAAATAGGTATTGTTTATGCCATTGCACCCTTGATGCGATTTTTATTGCCTTTTGTTTTTAAATACTACATACGTCTTAATACACAAGTCTATCTTTATGCTTTACTTTTCACCTTTCTTTCTAGTGTATTATTTATTGTTACGGTAGATAATTTTTATTTGCATCTTGTCTCAAATGCTTTATTTGGTGCTTCTATGGGTATTATTTTACCTTATGTTGAAACGATATCGTTACAACAACTTTCTAAAAAAATATATGGCAAAATACGTCTTTGGGGCTCAGTAGGTTTCATTCTTATCGCTTTATGGCTAGGAGGGATTGATGTTAGCCCTTCTCAAACGATTTATTATTTATGTATAACGGGGTTCTTTACAGCGATATTAGGGTATTTTGTTGTTCAATATGATAGTCATGAGGAGAAAAATCAATATGATGAGGACAAAGGGTTCTCATTAATGCGTTATTGGGCATTTTGGGTTAGTATTTTTTTTATGCAGGTTGCATTTGGTGGATTTTATACTTTTTTTACCATTTATGAAGCTGAGCAAGGGTTTTCTAAAGAGATTATCTCTTATCTTTGGTCTTTTGGTGTTATTTGTGAAATTTTTATGCTCTATTTTCAAGGTTCACTCTTGCAAAGAAATTTATTAACCATTTTAAAACTTGCTACGCTCATTACAGCCTTTAGATGGTTTTTACTTTACCTCTACCCTTCTTCACTTGAAATAACCTTTATTAGCCAATCTATACATGCTGTATCCTTTGCTCTTTATCATACTGCTGCTATTAGTTATGTCTTTTCTATTTATAGACAAAAACGTTTAGCACAACAGTTCTTTTTGGGCATCTCATTTGGTTTGGGTGGAGGTATTGGTGCTTTTATGGCAGGATATATGTATGGAGAGTATCTTTTTTTGTTTGAGGCACTTTTAACGTTGGTAGCATTTATGATGTTATTTATACATGATAAACGTAAAAGGGAGATGTCAAGAGTATAGACTCTTGACAGTAATTTTTTAAGATTTTTTAGAACTAGCAACTTCACCACGCTCGACACGCTTTGAAAATTCTGTTGCTTTTCCTTGTGCTAACTCTTTAGCTTGTGCTACCCACTCTTCACGTTCAATTCTTCCTGGAAATGACATCGAGTTATCAAGCCATGTAATCTCATCTTTTGTTAAGTTTGCAATTTGGTCAAAATGATAAATACCTGTTTCATTAAGTAGTTTTTCTAATACCTTACCTACTCCTTTAATGAGTTGGAGATTATCTTTTCCTTCTTCTCTAGCTTGGGTTAGTAGTACGGGTTTTACTCCCACTTCAGTTGGTACATTATCTGACATTAAGGTACTAGTTTCTCCATTCGTATCGACGAAGTCTTGATTATCTATATGTAATTCATGTGTATTCTCTTGACTTTTATGACACTTATTTATTTTAGGACAAGTGGATTTACCCATAAGATACCCAATAATCCAACCAAGTAGTGCTGCCAAAATAAGGCAAATGATGATTTGTGATGCAACTTCTAACATGTTATTCTCCTAGTATTTTAAATTCAACACGACGGTTAATACGTCTGTTTTCTTTAGTATCGTTAGATACAAGTGGTTGACTTTCTCCATAACCTACAGCTTTAAGTCTATTGGCTGAAACTTCCATCTCAATAAGTTTCTCTTTTACTGTATCTACGCGACGTTGAGATAAATTTAAATTTAGTATGTCATCTCCAGAGTTATCGGTATGACCTCCAATCTCTACATGAATATTTGGATTTTTATTGAGTACTATAGCAATATGGCTAACGGTATCAATACTTTTCTCTGTTAATGTAGCTTTACCAAGTTCAAAAGTAATATTTTCAAAGTTAATGATTTCTTGAATTTCTTTTTCAATAATAGTTACCTTTTGTTTAGCTTTTTCTTCAGCCATTTCTTTGGCTTTTGCTTCTGCTAGGGCTTTTTGTTCAGCTTTTTTTTCAGCCATTTCTTTCGCTTTTGCTTCTGCCAAGGCTTTTTGTTTAGCTTCTTCTTCAGCTATTTTTTTGGCTTTTGTTTTAGCTAGGGCTTGTTGTTTTGCTAATTCTTCTGCACTTGGTCCAGATTTGATAACCAATGTATTATTTTTAGATAAAATAGTTGAGTTTGCTAGTAAAGTACCTATAGCATCTTTATCTGATTGTGTTTCAACAATACCGTCTATAATAAGTTCATTGTTCTCATAGACTATTGAACCTGTATCATAGGTATTGTAAAATAAGGGAATGAGTGATTCCATTAAAATAATAACTTGCTCTTTTGGGATTAAGTGTGTGTTGATGACACTGGTGTCTTTTAAATCATGAATTCCTAAGGCTGCATGTATTTTTTCTTTTTCATTTGGATTAGAAAAATTTCCCTTTAATTCAAATTTATTTTTATTTTTACTTAAATAAAAACTTATGGGTGTAGAATTTTTTACATTTGGTAAGGATGTCATCATTTCAGTTGAAGATAATACGCGATTTTTAGCTATTTTATTACTATGACACCATGTACATAAAATGATTAACAATAGTAGTAAAAATAGTAAAATTGGAATTATTTTACCTTTATTCATCGTCTCTCCTTCTTTAACAAAAATATGATTTTTATAACTAAATCATAACTATTATATATTTTTATGTATTAAATAAGCTTAATATAAACTTTTTAAAAAAAAAAATATTTTATTGTAATTAATTTATAATAATTTTTTTTGTTTTTTTTAGTGAAGAAACCTTGCTGTTTTAGCAAGGTTGGGAGAAGCTCATACCATAAATAAGATAGGTTTAATAATTGGATAACGTCTTTTAGTTCTCACTACAAATTTACGTACAATAGAGGTAATATTATCTTCTATGTTTTTAATATTTGAGAGTTGTTTTTCTTCAGCACTGAGTAAAAAAGTCTCTATAAGATTCTCAATCTCATGTCCAAAACGCTTCTCTTCTTTACTTGGAACAAGTCCAGCAGAACTAACAACTGGTTTACCCATAAGTTTTTTAGTTGACTTGTTAATTTGTAATGAAATATTGACAATTCCATCAAGAGAAAGTTTTTGTCTCTCTTCAACGACATCAGATTGAATCTCTTTGTTGTTTTGGTTATCAATGTAGCTTTTACCTGTTTTAACAGTTTTAACTTTTTTAAGATATTTAGTAGCAATCTCAATTTGCTCACCATCACTCATAAGTAAAATATTTCTAGGGTCAACTCCACAGTCAATAGCTGTTCTTGAATGTTTGTGAATATGGTTATATTCACCATGCACAGGTAAAAAGAACTTAGGTTGAACCAATCTTAAAATTAATTGTTGTTCACCTTTTGAAGCATGACCCGATACATGAATATTATCAATATCTTTGTAGTGTACGGTTACTCCTGCTTTGACCAGTTTATTCATAAGTGATGAAACAGAGCCTTCATTGCCCGGAATGGCGTGAGCTGAGATAATAATAGTATCACTTGGCTTAAGTTTAATGTGTCGATGTTCATTTGCAGCCATTCTTGATAGTGCTGCCATGGCTTCACCCTGTGAACCTGTAGTAACGATTAATATTTGGTCTTCTGCATATTTGGGAACTTCATGTGCATCAATAAAATGTTTATCTGGTAAATCAACATAACCTAATCTTCTCGTAGTTTCAATGTTACGCTCCATCGAACGTCCAATAACACAGATTTTTCTACCAGCTGCAATTCCACGTTCCATAGCTTGGTAAACACGGTGGGTATTTGACGAAAAAGTAGACATAATGACACGTCCTTTAGCAAGGTCAAATAAGTTATCAAAAGCTTTACCCACTACTGCTTCTGACTTTGTGTACCCTGGGTTGTGTGAGTTTGTACTGTCTGAGAAGAGACAAAGAACCCCTTTAGCACCATAGTGTGCAAAACGTTGTAAATCCATTGTTTGGTTATCAATTGGGGTATGGTCTACTTTAAAGTCAGCCGTGTGAATGAACGTTCCTACCTTTGACTCAATCGCCAATGAACAAGCATCTATAATAGAATGCGTATTGTGCATCCACTCAATTTTAAAGCTACCAATTTCGTACTGTTTTCTCTTTGTCACATAGTTAAATTTATTCACATGTTCCATAAGACCATGCTCTTGAAATTTATTTTCAATCATTGCGAGAGCCAAAGGTGTTCCCCAAATTGGAAATTGTAACTCTTTGTAAAGGTAAGGAACAGCACCAATATGATCCTCATGTGCATGAGTAATAATAACAGCTACAATTTTATCTTTAATTGCATGTAAATAAGAAAAATCAGGGACTAAGATATCTACACCATGCATGGTCTCATCAGGGAAAGACATTCCAACATCAATAACAAATGCACATTCATCATCTTCCATAACAGCCATGTTTCCACCAATTTCACCAAGACCACCCAGTGGGGTAAATCTAACTTTATTGTTGTTGTCCATATTAATTTGTTTCCACGGATTCATACGTAGATCATTAACTTCCAAGTTTTCTAAGATAGAAGCTTTCATAGCCTCACTCATTGGTCCTGGTACAAATTTCTTTGCTCGTCTCCCACCACCGTTACGGTTTGCTTTTTTCCCATTAGCATTTTTATTTTGGTTGTTATGCTGTGGTTTTTTAGCATTTGGATTAGCATTTTTATTTTGGTTATTATGCTGTGGCTTTTTATGTTGAGGTTTCTTTTTATTATGATTACGAGGGGTATCTTTTGTATTCCCGTTCACCTCTTTTTCTTTAGGGATGATATTTCCATCAACTTCTTTTTCTTGTGGAATGATATTCCCATTTACAGTTTGCTGCCCATTTGTTTTGGGTCTTCGATGAGGATTTCCAGCTCTCTTAGGTCTATCTGGTCTATCTCTTCTTGGTTTTTTCTCATGGTTTTGAGTTTTATTGTTCGTTACGTTCTCTTGATTTTGATTTTTTTCTTGTTGCTTGTTTGTTTGATTGTTTTCTTCCATCTATATTATCCTTGTTTAATTCATTATATAAGTGATGATACATAGATGTCTCAGCTTCATGAGGTCGAATGGTTGGACTCATATCCAATTTTTTGAGCAGTGTTTCAACTTTATCTTTGTCGTAATAAGCTGTTAAATTTTTTGAAAGTTTTTTACGTGGTTGCTTAAATGCAATTTTTAAAAACTCTTCAAATCCTTTGTTGTCTTCAGAACGATTTTTTTGTATTAAAAGAATGGAAGAGGTCACTTTTGGTGGAGGCACAAAGTTCTCTGCACCCACATCAAATAAAAGTTCCCCAAAACCTACTGTTTGTGTTAAAACAGAGAGTCCAGAGAAAGCTTTTTCTCCTGAATGTGCTGAAAATTTTTCAGCGACCTCTTTTTGAACCATGACCAATACAGATTGGCAATGTTCATCTTTTAATGCTTTTAAGATAATTGTTGTGGCTATATAATAAGGAAGATTAGCAACTAAATGATAATCTTCATTTAGTAATTTATTCTCTTTCCAATTCTCTAGCACATCTCCACATTGTATCTTTAGTTTTTCTGTGTGGATAGCTTCACTAAAGGTACTTTGTAGATGTTCACATAATCTCTTGTCAACCTCAAATGCTGTGACATTTCGAGCTAATATTAGCTCTTTGGTTAAATCACCTAAGCCAGGCCCAATTTCTGCAACTTTTAAGTTGTCGTTGGGAATCGATTGGATGATTCGTTTTATAATGGCATCATTTTTTAAAAAATTTTGACCATATCGTTTGTTTGCAAATTCTGATAAATTTTCAATTTTGTTCATTTTACACAATTCTTACTTATAGGATTCTTTTACATAACTATTTGCTACATAAACATTGGCTATAATTCTATCATAATTAATGTCGCTAAACATTAGACAATAGAAGGAAAAGAATGGAATATTTTGCAAAACGCATAATACCTTGCCTCGATGTAGACAATGGACGCGTAGTAAAAGGTGTAAATTTTGTAGGCTTAAGGGATGCAGGTGACCCTGTTGAAGTTGCTAAGCGTTATAACATAGAAGGTGCTGATGAGATTACCTTTTTAGACATTGGTGCAACCCATGAAGGACGAGCTACCATTGTAGATGTAGTGAAAGAAGTTGCTCAAGAAGTTTTTATTCCTTTGACCGTTGGTGGTGGTATTCGTGAGCTTAATGATATTTATAAACTTTTAAATGTTGGTTGTGACAAAGTGAGTATCAATTCAGCAGCCATTAAAAGATCAGAGTTCATTAATGAAGGAGCTAAGCGTTTTGGTTCGCAATGTATTGTTGTTGCTATTGATGCAAAAAAAGTAGCTGAGAATAAATGGAACATCTTTACCCATGGTGGAAGAAATGACACAGGCATAGATGCAATTGAGTGGGCAAAAGAATCGTATGAAAGAGGAGCAGGTGAATTACTCATAACTTCAATGGACAGTGACGGAACAAAAGCAGGTTTTGCTAACGACCTTAATGCTCGTATTGCAGAGGTAGTAAACATTCCCATAATAGCCTCTGGAGGTGCTGGAACTATGGAACATATGAAAGATGCTTTTACAAAAGGAAATGCAGATGCTGCTTTAGCTGCTTCTATTTTTCATTTTAGAGAAATTGATATTATGGATTTAAAACATTACTTACGTGATGAAAAAATTCCAGTAAGGATATAAGATGTTTATATGTGCAGGAGAAAGCGAAACTTTTGATTTTGCAAAACCTATGGGAATAGGGATGACAGATATGGCTATTAATTTAACTAAGTTATGTGTGACCACACCTCCTTCTTTTATCTTTTTTGTTGGGACAGCTGGTTCTTATGGAGAACATAATATCTTTGATATTATTGAATCTAAGACAGCATCCAATATTGAGAATGGTTTTTTTAATGCCAAAGCTTATACACCACTTGACAATGTTGTCTCAGCATCTGAAGATGTTTCACGTGAAACAATTGTCAATTCATCGAATTATATTACAACCGATGAAAGCTTGTCAAAGCATTACATTGCAAATAATATATATCTTGAAAATATGGAGTTCTTTGCTGTAGTTAAAGTTGCTAAAGCATTTAACATTCCAGTTGCAGGTGCATTCATTGTAACAAACTATTGTAATGAAAAAGCTCATCAAACTTTTCTTGACAACCATACAGAAGCACTGAAAAGATTAACAAAATACATTCATATGTCAAGTGAAGATATGCCTGTTCTTAGCGAAGATAATGACGATGAATTTCCAGATTATCAATTTCCGTAGGTGCGATTAAATCGAACAATAAAATAGAATTAGAAAGAATCCCATATGAGAACAGAACCAAAACAGTCCATACAAGACTTTACAAGAGAAGAGTTATCAGGTTTAATTAAACCTGCTTTTAGAGCTAAACAAGTTTACTCTTGGCTTTATCATAAATATGTAAACTCATTTGACGAAATGAAAAACCTTCCACAAGCTTTAAAAGATGAGCTCAAAGAGAAGTACCGAATAGAACCTTTAAAGCTTGTCAAAAAAGAGTCAAGTAAAGATGGAAGCATTAAATACCTTTTTCAATTAGAAGATGGAAACACCGTTGAAACCGTTTTACTTCTTATGAAGAAAAAACAGTTTAATGAAGATGGATCAGTTAAACAACAAGAGAAGTACACTGTTTGTATCTCTTGTCAGGTTGGTTGTAAAGTTGGTTGTGCTTTTTGTCTTACTGCTAAGTCAGGGTTCATTGCTAACTTGACAGCAGGTGAAATTGTTGAACAGATACGTTACATTAAAAAAGATAATAACATTGACGCGAACAGAAGACTTAATATTGTTTACATGGGAATGGGTGAACCACTTGACAACTTAAATGCTGTTGCACAAAGCTCACGTGTATTTGCTGACAAAGATGGAATGGCAATTGCAGCACATAGACAAACCATTTCAACTTCTGGATTATCTACTAAAATTGTAAAGTTAGGTAAATTAGAATTAGGTGTTAACCTTGCCATCTCTTTACACGCTGTTGACGATGAATTAAGAGAAAAGCTAATGCCTATTAACAAAGCTTACAACATTCAGTCAATTATTGATGCTGTAAAAGAGTTTCCTGTAAACGATAGAAAGAGGGTAATGTTTGAGTACCTTGTCATAAAAGATGTCAATGACAGCATGGATGCTGCTAAAAAACTCTTGTCACTTCTTAACGGAATAAAGTCAAAGGTCAATCTGATTTACTTTAACCCTTATGGTGGAACAGAGTTTAAACGACCAGAAGAAAAGGATATGAAAGCCTTTCAAGCGTACTTAACAAAGCATGGTTTACACTGTACCATAAGAGAGTCAAAAGGACTTGACATCTCAGCTGCTTGTGGACAACTTAGAGATAATGAATTAGAAAAGGAGGTTTAAGATGACACTTTTAGATATTTCATTTATTGTGTTTTTAGCTGTAGTTGTTGTGCTTTCTGCATGGGGTGTTTATAAAGCTATAACAGAAGAGGAGGAGTAGGCTACTTTTAAAAAGTATCCTATGGATTCTTGTTAAACATTCTCTTTTCTGTTGGACAAATATCTCTTTTAACTTTACTAAAATCAACTTTAGACTTTATGTGATAAGTAGCTTCATAAGGGAAGTGTAGTGTATTGGCATGAAGCATAAGACGTGTTGCCCCCGTTTCGATGAATCTTTCTTCTTCTGTAATCTTCATGTCAAGATATTTGTCAGAAGCTTCAAACGATGTACCATATATAGGGTCACCAAGTATAGGATGTTTCACGTGAAACAAATGAATACGTATCTGATGTAGTCTTCCATTTTGAGGTTTACACTCTATTAAAGTTGTGTCAAGCTCTTCGTCATACATAAGAGGAACAAAATCTGTAACAGCCTTTTTACCCTCTTTTGAAATCTCTACTTTATGTTTCTTGGTTGCATAATCGTTTCGAACACGTATACCTTCATCAACAGTAAAAGGTTCTGTTAACTTCCCTGTGACCCATGCTAAGTATTGTTTTTTAATTTTCTTGGCTTCAAATGAACCTTTCAGAAAACGCTCTGCATCTTTATGGCGACTTGCTAAAAAAAGTCCAGAGGTTTCCATATCGATTCTATGTGTTCCATTAGCATTTTGTCCTGAGTGGGTTCTAACCTCGTCAAGCATGGAGTACTCTGTTGCCATAGTGTTAGGATGAACAAGTACTCCTGATGGTTTGTCAAAGACTAAAAAGTTTTTGTCAACAAAGATAGGTTTAACTCCTCGGCTCTTTGGTTCAAAGTAAACCACCTCTATGTCACCTTCAATGATAGCACCTGTGTAATAGATAGATTCACCATTTATCAGAACACGCCCTTTAGCAATAAGCCGTTGTGCTTCACCCTGTGTAAAGTTAAATTGTTTCATAATAAATAGAAAGGCTTTAGTTGGTTTTTCTACATGAAAAGGACGTTTTACGAATGGCATATTTTTACCTCTTTTTTACTCTAATTGGATAGAATTCTATCATAAAAACTTATGATAATTTCTTGTTCGATTCCCTCGAACGATATATTCTAATTACTCCAAGGACTAAAATGGTAGAACGATACGCAAGACCAGAGATGACAGAAAAATGGACACAACATGCACGATACGCAGCGTGGCTAGAAGTTGAAAAAGCAGCTGTAAAAGCTTGGGCAAAACTTGGGAAGATTCCACAAGAGGATGCAGACAAAATTGTAAAAAACGCAACTTTTTCAGTAGAACGTATAGAAGAGATTGAAGCAGTTACAAAGCATGACCTTATTGCTTTTAACACTTCTGTTTCAGAAAGTCTTGGAGAAGAGTCAAGATGGTTCCACTACGGAATGACAAGTTCAGATGCAGTTGACACAGGTGTTGCATTACAGATGAAAGCCTCTTTAGAAATCATCATAGAAGATGTTAAGATGATGATGGAGTCAATCAAGAAAAGAGCCCAAGAACATAAAATGACTTTAATGGTTGGTCGTTCACATGGTATCCACGGAGAGCCAATTACTTTTGGTCTTACTTTGGCTGTTTGGTACGATGAGATGGCTCGTCACTTGCTAAACTTAGAGCAGACCATGGAAGTGATAGCTGTTGGTCAGATAAGTGGCGCTATGGGGAACTTTGCACATGCACCACTAGAGCTTGAAGAGTATGCCATGGAAGAGCTAGGGCTTAAACCAGAACCATGTTCAAACCAAGTTGTTCACAGAGACAGATACGCAAGACTTGCAACTGCACTAGCAATGATGGCTTCAAGTGTTGAGAAGTTTGCTGTTCAAGTAAGACACCTACAACGAACAGAAGTATACGAAGCTGAAGAGTTCTTTGCCAAAGGTCAAAAGGGAAGTTCTGCTATGCCACATAAAAGAAACCCTATCTTGACAGAGAACATTACAGGTCTTGCACGAATGATTAGAGCCTATGCTAACCCTGCTATGGAAAATGTAGCCCTATGGCATGAGCGTGACATCTCTCACTCATCTACAGAGCGTTTTTGGTTGCCTGATGCGTTTATAACTACAGACTTTATGTTACACAGAATGAACAACGTTATTGAAAACTTAACAGTAATGCCAGAGAACATGATGAAAAACCTAAACCTAACAGGTGGTCTTGTATTTTCTCAAAGAGTATTACTTGAACTTCCACTTGCAGGTGTAAGCCGTGAAGATGCCTACCGAATTGTTCAAAGAAATGCCATGAAAGTTTGGGAAGAGATTCAACAAGGTAAATCTTCTACTAATGAAAAAGGTGAGTCACTTTACCTTCAATACCTACTTGCAGATGATGAGCTAAGAGAGTTACTCAGTGAAGAGCAGATTAGAGAGTGTTTTAACTTTGACTACTATACGAAAAATGTAGATGCGATTTTTGCAAGAGTTTTTAAGTAATATAAATATAAAATTAAAGAATAAAAATAAATTTTAAATAACTTTTTTTAACACAACTATAAAGAGTTTTTTAGTACTATTAAGAAGAGTTAATATAGGAGAAAATATATGATAAGAGTTGTTAAAAGAAGTGGTCGTATTGAAACTTTAGACATTACAAAAATTCAAAAAAATACCTCAGCATCAGTAGAGGGTTTAGAGGGTGTCAATCAGAGTGAATTAGAGGTGGATGCAAATTTACAGTTTCAAGACATGATGTCATCTGAAGATATTCAGCAGACACTCATAAAGACAGCTGTTGACAAGATTGATATTGACCGACCAAATTGGACGTTTGTTGCTTCACGACTCTTCTTGTATGACCTCTATCATAAAGCAGGACGTAATGTGGGTGGTACTAAGGGGCAATCTTATTCACACTTAAAAAAGTATTTTGAAAAAGGTGAAAAAGAGGGAAGAATTCTACTTGGCTTAAAAGATAAATATGATTTGGATGACTTAAATGACTACCTCAAACCAGAACGTGATTTACAATTTAACTACCTTGGAATTCGAACACTTTATGATCGTTATTTACTTAAAGATAAAAATGGACTTTGCATAGAGCTTCCTCAACAACTCTTTATGGGGGTTGCCATGTTTCTAGCTCAAAATGAGTTTGATTGTCAAACATGGGCAAAGAAGTTTTACGACATCTTGTCAAAATTTGAAGTAATGGCTGCTACACCTACCTTGTCAAATGCAAGAACCCCTAGACATCAGTTGTCATCTTGTTACATTGGATCAAGCCCTGACAACATAGAGGGTATCTTCGATGTTTACAAAGAGATGGCTCTCTTGTCAAAATTTGGTGGTGGTATTGGTTGGGACTGGTCACAAGTTCGTGGTATGGGTTCATTTATTGATGGACATAAACATGCAGCTGGTGGAATAGTACCTTTTCTTAAAATTGCCAATGACGTTGCCATTGCTGTTGACCAATTAGGAACACGTAAAGGGGCTATTGCTGTTTACATTGAGCCTTGGCACATTGACGTTCGTGACTTTCTTGACCTTAAGAAAAACTCTGGTGAAGAGCGTAGACGAGCGCATGACCTTTTTCCTGCTTTATGGCTTAATGACTTGTTTATGGAGCGTGTAGCAGCTGATGCTACTTGGACATTATTTGACCCTTATGAGGTGAGAGAACTTACCGATTTATATGGAAAAGAGTTTGAAGCACGTTACTTAGAACTTGAGCAGAGTGATGATGTGATAACTAAAGAGGTTATCTCAGCCAAAGGTTTATGGAAAGAGATTTTACGTTCGTACTTTGAAACGGGTAATCCTTTCTTAACATTTAAAGACACAGCAAACAAATCAAACCCTAACAAACATGCAGGAATTATTCGTTCTTCTAACTTATGTACAGAGATTTTTCAAAATACTGCTCCTAACCATTATAAAATTCAGTTTACATTTACTGATGGGTCAGTTGAAGTTTATGAAGAAGAAGAGATGTTAACTGTTGGTAATGGTACAACAAAACCTGCTAAAAAAGTTACAGCACTTGACACACTTAATGGTAAACAAATTTGGATGGTAGACAAAGAGTTAAGTGATGGTGACACAGCTGTTTGTAACCTCGCGTCAATCAACCTGTCAAAAGTTCACACTAACGAAGACTTAGCAAGAGTTATACCTACAGCCATTAGAATGCTTGACAATGTTATTGACTTAAACTTCTACCCTTTGTCAAAAGTTAAGAAGACAAATGAGAAGTCTCGCTCAATTGGTTTAGGTGTTATGGGTGAAGCACAGATGTTAGCAGAAGCAAAAATTGAGTGGGGTTCAAATGAACATTTTATAAAAATTGATGAAGTGATGGAATCAGTCTCATATTATGCGATTGAGAGTTCAAGTAACTTAGCAATTGAAAAAGGAAAATATCCAACGTATGATGGTTCAGATTGGTCAAAAGGAATCTTTCCTATTGACAATGCAAATGCCGAAGCTTGTAAACTGGTTGAACGTGGTGGACTTTTTGGTTACACCCATGACTGGACAAAGTTGAAAGAAAAAGTAAAGGTTGACGGAATGCGTAATGGTTACTTGATGGCAATTGCACCAACTTCGTCAATCTCTATCTTGACAGGGACAACCCAGGCGATTGAACCAGTTTACAAACGTAAATGGTTCGAGGAAAACTTGTCAGGTCTCATTCCTGTTTGTGCTCCTAAGTTGTCAGCTGATACGTGGAATTATTATACACCAGCTTATGATCTTAATCAAAATGTGTTAATCAAAGCAGGGGCAATACGACAAAAATGGATTGACCAAGGTCAGTCGCTTAACATTTTCATTACACTTGACAAAGCATCTGGAAAGTATTTAAACGAGATTTACATGAACGCTTGGAAATTTGGTTTGAAGTCAACCTACTACTTAAGAAGTCAATCACCTGAAAGTTCTGGAGATGTGGAAGACCGTTCTATGGAATGTGTTGGGTGTCAGTAGATAGTTAAATAATATTAAGAATTTGTAGGTTCGATTTCATCGAACAATTTAACGTTCGATAAAATCGAACCTACAGTTAAAAACCTCCACAACCTCCTCTAACATCTAAAATAACAAACTTTACACTCTTTTGTAACTCCTTAGTATTCAAAAATTAAAAAAGATGCTTATTTCTTTCATTAAAAAAGTATGAATTAACATATAAAACAACGATTTTTTAATATAAGCAGAAGATTATGTAGTAATTGTGAAATAAACTTAATAAAATATAAAAAATAATTTT
>JALWLW010000039.1 GCA_027081065.1 Campylobacteraceae bacterium | reverse complement strand
TGTGATGATGTTGGCACTAGCAATATTTATGTTAGGAAAAGTTGTTCCATCAAGTGTTACCATGCTACTTTGGTCATTACTATTTATGGGAACAGCATTTTATATGGGTGTATTTGACAATTCAGCTGCAAGAGTTGGAATAAAAAAACTTTTCCAACTTTTAGCCTTTGTTTTCCTTCTTTATGGAGCTTCTATATTTTTAGGCTTCTTAACAGGTGCTAAGTCTATGTTACATCCATTTAAAACATTTACGGCAGGAAAGATGCTAAGTCAAATAGCTACAGCAACACATGTGGAAGCAAAAGCAGGCTATACTATAGCAAAACTTAAAGCTGAAGTGGAAGCTTCATCTAAACCTGTTGTGGTTGATTTTAGAAAAAAATCTTGTGCTTCATGTGATGAACTAGAAGAGTTTACCTTTCCAGACCCAGCAGTACAAGAAGAGTTAAAGCGTTTTACTTTTATAACTATAGATGTAACGGCTAATAGTGATGATGAAAAAGCACTTCTAAAATATTATAAATTACAAGGTACACCAAATATTATCTTTTTTGATAAAGATAATAATCATCTCCCTAAAAAAGATATGGCTGGCTTTGTTCCAGCTGATAAATTTACTAAACATTTAAAGACAATGTAGTGAATTTAACTATTGCTATAGGTGAAGTTAATACTTTACGTGTTGAAAGAGATACTGATTATGGGCTTTATTTAAGAGCTGAGAATTTTGAAGAGGTACTCTTACCAAATATCTATGTTATGGAAGCTGATATGCCTATAGGAGCTGAGATAGATGTATTTGTCTATACTGATTCAGAAGATAGACCTGTTGCTACGACTAAGTATCCTTATGCAAAACTAGGTGAATTTGGTTACTTTACAGTTGTTGACTATCAACGTTTTGGAGCTTTTGTAAACTGGGGTTTACCTAAAGATCTTTTTGTTCCTCTCTCACAACAAAAATGTCACTTTCATATTGGTTCAAAGTACATTTTGCGTGTTTGTCTAGACGCAGAAACAGGAAGACTTTATGGAACCCATAAAATAGGTAAATGGCTCTCTAAAGATACTAAAGATTTAATCGAAAACCAAAAAGTAAATGTATTGGTACTCTCTAAAACCCCATTAGGATATAAAGTTATTATAGAAAATCTCTATGAAGGTATGCTTTTTGAAAATGAAATTTTTGAAGAGTTAAAAGTAGGGGATAGAAAAATAGCCTATATTAAAAAAATCCGTAAAGATGGAAAGTTGGATTTGTCTCTACAACCCATTGGTAAAAAAGCTACAGGTGATGTTTTTGAACAAAAAGTTTTAGAACTTTTAAAAGAGAAAGATGGCTTCATAGCTTTAAACTCAAAAAGCGATGCTGATGAGATTTCAAAAGTTTTCGCTATGAGTAAAAAAAGCTTTAAACGTACCCTAACATCACTTATAGAGCAGAAAAAAGTTCTTCTTGAAGGTGAGGGCATGAAGTTGGTTTAAAACGCTTGTGGTGTTTTAAATTAACTACCTCTACATTTAAATTCTTCTGTAGGTGTGACCATGTCACACATCAAATCTCGGTTTGAATTTTATGGAAATTACAAATTTTAAATTAGATGATGTTTGGTTTTGACGTGTGACGTGGTCACACCTACGGTTGGAATGAAATGTTGGATTGTAGTGTTTGGTTTTTTAAATAGCGAAATGTATTTTTGTATTTATAGATAAAATACCGAAGTCTATTTATGTATTTAAGTAATATGGACTATACTGTTGGTTTTTTAGCTTAAGAAATATAGAGTAGTTTTTTTAAGTTGATTGATTATAACATAGAAGTAAAATAAGTATAAAAAATATGGTAAATTGTCATGAAATTAGGAGATGGTCTTGGTATATGAAAATGAATTGATAAAAATAGAGGTAGAAGAGTCAGAGATTCCATGGCTCAAAATATTTACTCAAAAGCCTTACAGAGAGTTTTCTGAATGCACTACAGAAGAGAAGCTAGAGATATGGAGAGTTTTGGATATTATAGAAAAAGAGATGCTAAGTTTTTTTAAGCCTAAAAAAATAAATATTGCTTCTTTTGGGAACTATATGCCTCATGTACATTGGCACATAATGGCACGTTTTGAGACAGATAGCTACTTTCCTGAACCTATGTGGGGGAAACTTCAAAGAGAAGGTTCTTATAGACTTGAGGGCTTTAATCAGTTTCTTGAGCTACTTAAAGAGAAAATTTAATATATTTTTAAAGAAAGAAGGTTTTTCTTCTTTCTTTGTAGTATAAAATTTTTCATTTATTACTATTTCATCTTTTTCTAGTATTTTTTCTTTTTTTGCTACTTTTGCAGGTGTCAATTTATCTACATAAGCATGTGCTGCTTTTATCTGTTCTGCTTCAAAATTAATTTGCATCTAAAATTCTTTCTATTTCGTACATGGCATCTTCATTTTGAAGTCTAAACTTTACCTCTATTCTTCTACTTGCATCTTTGTCTTCAACTCCATTAACCTTGATGGCATCAAGGTAAGAACGTCCACTAGCTACAAGTTTATCTTTTATATTATGCTCTTTAATGTAGTCAAGTGTTAGGAGGTAATTCATAACAGCAAAAGCACGTTGTTGTGAAAGGTTTAGGTTATATAGATAGGAGCCATCACTGTCTGTATGACCTTCTATAATAATCTTATCTAAATGGTCAGCAATGTTTTTGTTTGTAATCAATGTATCAACATAGTTAATAAAATTCTCTTTAAGCTCATTTTTTGCACCATCTTTCAAGGTAGAAGAGCCTTTATCAAATAAGATGTTTGAAGCAAGTCTAAGTGAACCACTATTTTTATCAATATTGATTTTATCGCCCAATGAAGATTTTAATTCTGCTATAACTTTTAATTTAATTCCTGTTAAAGATTTAATTTTTGCTTTTTGGGCTTGAAGTTTAACTAATAGCTCATCATATTTTGTCTGTTTATTGTCTACAGCTTTCAATAACTCAAGAAGTTTTTGTTCATTGAGTTTTAATTTATTATCTTGTTCTGACATACTGTTTGAGAGGAGTAAAATTTTATTTTTATATGCTTCCACATCCAATTCTTTTTGGTTCAATGTACGGTTTTGTTCTTCAGTTAAATTTTGTAACATAACTATATGATTAGAAAAACTATCAACTTTGGCATTCTGGGCTAAAAGAAGTTGATTGAGTTTTTCTATCTCGTCACTTTTTAGCTTTAGAGTGTTATTTGAGATAATAAGATTTTCTTTACTCGTTTGTAAACTCTCTTCTCGTTGTGCTAAAAGATTTTTTAGTTTAGTAATCTCATCATCTTTTATAAGAAGCTTTTGAGACATATTAACAAGATGATTAGACTGTTCTATAAGTGTTTGACTCTGTTCATTTAATACACTGTCTTTTTTGCTTATAGCACTTTTTAAAATAGTAGATTTAACTATAATTGCACCAATAAGTAAAATAAAAACAAAAAGTAAACCTGCCATCAAGTCAGCATATGAAATCCAAAAGTTGGTGTTTTCACTGTTGCAGTTACTGTTATTATTTTTTTTAAACATTATTTATTCACTATATGACTTGAAATTTGATTATGATATTTAGTTATAGTATCTTGTAGTATAGCATTTTGTTGGCTAGTACTATTTGCAAAGTTTGCAAGTTTGACTATAATATTACTTAACTCATCATCTATTTTATGGAATGTTAAGGTTAATGCATTTTCTAAACTACTGTCAAATTTATTGAGTGTTTGATTTAACTCTTTTGTTGTCTTATTGAACTCTATAATATTTTTTTCTATATTCTCACTAGCAGAGAGAGAGGCTTGAGAGTGTTGTATCTTTTCAAGAGTCTCTTTTAAGTCGGTTGATACCATTTGCATATGGTCGGTAATACCTGCAAAACTTTTGTTGGTTTCTGACATAATAGTATGAAAGTTTTCTAGATGTTTTTCATTGAGTGTCTTTATAAAGTCTAAGTTAAAAGTCTCTTTGAGTGTTTGCATCATTTTTTTGTCACGCATCTCATGTTGCATATGTTCATGACGTTTTAGTTCACTTTCATCCCAAATATAACTCTTATAAACCTCAGATAATTGGTGTGCATCATGGTCAACTTTAGATAGTCCTCTTTTCTCAAAGAAGTTCCAGAGAATAGAGAGAAATATACCATAGATAGAAGCATAAAATGCAGTTCCAATACCAGATAATAGAAGTGAAATATCATGGTCTAGAGCCTCAGTGTCACTAATAGAGAAATTTGGCATAGAGATAGCAATAGCTGTAAATGTACCTAAGATTCCTAGCATTGGAAAGAATGAAGGGGCAATTGATGCATAGTTGTCATTTCTAAATGTCTTATAATAGTCTGTTATAAAGTTACCTATATCAATAGTAGATTTGGTTTTATCAAAAATAGTTAAAGAGTTCTCTTTTATAGCTACTTGTAATTTTTTTTGTAGTTCCACATATTCTCTACGCATTTTACAGACAACAAAGTTTGCATTATGTTGTATAAATAGTAGATAAATAAAATAGATAATACCTATAATAACTAAAGAGTGTAATTCAACTTTTAATGAAATTATATTTAGATAACCTAAGAGTATTCCTCCAAAAAAAAGTGTTGGAAGTAAAAGAATTATAAAATAGTTTAGATAACAAGGGGTATTTGAACCGTTTGGATTATTTGTCATTTAGATTCCTTATATGTATAAGTTATAACAATATCATAATATAATTAATAGATTATTAATCTGTGATATTGTTATCCAGTTTTATTTTCGTAATATTTATCTCTTCTGGCTGTTGTAGTACCTCTTTTACTAAGTAAAAAAAATTTGGATGAAGTACATCAGCATGAGTTTTAATAATAGCAGTTTTATAGGTACTTTGTGTAATAACTTTAGTAACGTCACCTACAGGGATATTGGGTAGAAAAATATTATCTAGTCCTGAAGTTATAACTTTATCACCTATTGCTATTTTAGACCATTTTGGTATGAAGTTTATCTCCATACTTTGTGCATCAATTCCCTTTGCAATACCTGGTGTATTTTCTGTTCCTATAAATGTAGAGAACTGACACGCTGGATTAGATAGTAACACACCTTTTAGTGGACCTTCATTTTTAATAGCAATTCCTGCGACAACATTTTTTTGAATTAATCCATATATTTTATCTTTTTTAAGTTCATCACCTTTGGTAAGATAAATTTGTGAAAAATCATTAAGCTTTTTATAGGAGATAGTTTGAACGCGTATAATAGTTTCAGATAAGTCAAACTTTTGTTGAGAAAATCCATTGAGTTGTTCAAGTTGAATAATACTCATTTTTTGCTGATACAAATATTTCCTAAGAAGAATATTCTCTTTTTTTAAATTTTCTATGGACTTGGACTGATTTGAAAACCTATTTATTGTGTTATGAATATCATTACTAAAGTTAAGGTAGCTCTCTTTAATGGGTAGAGTAATGAGTGCAAATTTATCTTGAAAAATTTCCTCTTTTTTTAAGAGGAGTAGGGTACTAATAACAAGTATAGTAATTAAAATAGATTTACTATTCATCATAAACAGTTTGTTGTAATAAGTCTATCTCTTCAAGGGCTTTACCTGTTCCCTTGGCTACTGCAAGTAGAGGATCTTCTGCTACATATACTGGTAACTTAATAATATTGGATAGATATTTATC
>JALWLW010000038.1 GCA_027081065.1 Campylobacteraceae bacterium | reverse complement strand
TTGGATATACAATTATATATGTAGAAGATGTACTAGAGACGGTAGCATTTTATGAAAAAGCTTTTGGTTTTGAGCGTGGGATGGTGGTTGAAGAAGAGAGCATAGTGTACTATGCAGAACTAAAATCAGGAGAGACCACTATAGGTTTTGCTTCTTATGAGATGGGAAAAATGAACTTTGATGATAAGTATGAAAAAATCACACGAAAAGGAAACCCTGTAGGACTTGAACTTGTCTTTGTAGATGATGATGTAGCATCTGCCACTGCACATGCTGTGAAAAATGGAGCAGAGCTTATAGCTGAACCTAGTGAAAAAGAATGGGGACAGACGGTGAGTTATGTACGTTCTATAGAGGGTACACTTATAGAAATATGTTCGCCTATGGGTGAGTAGAGGAATAGACAGCGTGAGACATTAGGTTGCTACACGCTACCCTCAACAAACTCAAACATAAAAAACTCTATACTTCCCCCTATTAAAATTTTAAGGAGCAAAACATGAAAAATATTATTATCTACATTCAACCTACAAAAATGCTTCTTACTCTCTGGCTTTAGCCTATTACTTTTTAACTCACTGATAAATTTATCATTTTTACAAACTTATTTTTGTTCTACACTTAGAACATATTTTTCTTTTAAAACTTTAGGATAGAGTAATGGAATGGACATTAGAAATATTTTTATTGGTTAACTTTATATTGATTGTTAGCTCAATTTTACAAATGGCAACAGGTATTAGTGTGGGTATTATCATCGTACCTTTTTTGGCGATGATTAGTTATAGTTTGCTACCTGTACCTGTGGTATTTGCCTCACTTACCTTAACGGTGATGATGGCTTATCAAGGACGTGAACATATAGATACCGATAACATGCCCCAAATTGGTTTTGGGATGCTTCTTGGTATTTTTGTGGCTGTCTATATTTTAAAAAATATAGAAGTGCAACATTTAGGGGTACTTTTTGGGGTGCTTATATTGATTTCAGTGCTTATAAGCATTAAAGTTAAGAGCTTTAAACTGGGACGAAAAATAAATTATGCAGGTGGTTTTATGGCTGGACTCATAGGCACATTAGCCCTTTCAGGTGGGCAGATATTGGCACTTTTATTTCAAAACCATTCTTTATCTTCCATTAAAGATTCATTGGCTTTTTTGTATACGCTGTTCTCTTTAGCGATGCTTTTGGTCTTTTATCTTGTAGGTGAATTCTCTTATGAAGACCTAATCTCTGGATTTTACCTTATGCCTGGGTTTATGATAGGGTTTTTTATAGCTCCCATGTTTGCTAAGTATTTTAACCCAAAATATACGAAAATAGTTGTGTTGGGCATGGCTGTGTTTGGGGCTTTTTTGTTGATAGTTAAGGGGCTTTAGTCATTAAAATTATGATAAAATATTTACAATTAGGCTATTCCTCTATAGGGTTAATGAAATTGAATCTACAAGATTTGAGCTTATTTTATTCACATTGAAAAAGGAGACATATGCAGTGGTTCTATTGGCTAGAGATAAGAGTTTTACTACTCTTATCACCCTCAACCCTATTTCAAAAAATCAATGAGTTAGATTGGTACAAAGAGATGTTACACCATTGGGTCAAAAAGCAAAAACTAAAACCCAAAAGTCGACTCCTTGAGGTTGGTTCAGCTACAGGTCTGTTGAGTAGTCATTTAGACTCTTTGGGTCATCATGTTGTGGGTGTTGATATCTCAAAAAAGATGCTAAAAAAGGCACAAAAAGAGAACCCAAATATTAGATTTTTTGTTAGAGACGCGTTAGAGCTTAAGTTTAAAACAGAGAGTTTTGACGCTGTTCTTGCCTCTTCATTGCTTAATGTAGTAGATGACCGAGTTGCTGTACTAAAAGAGATGTTACGTGTTTGTGAACAGGGTGGAGTTGTCAGTTTTTTAGTTCCTATTAAAGGATTTAACAACAGAGATTTAGAGTGTCTTATCAACACCTACCAACTCACAAATTTCTCAAAAGAGGCTCTTAAGAGTTGGCATAAACTAGCTACTAAGCTCTCTATGGAGGAGATAGAAGAGGTGGTAGCACAGAGTGGAGGAGAGATTCTCTCTGTGGAGTACTATTTGAGTGAGATGGTTATTGGGGTAACCATCTCATCATTTACCCAACATCAAAGGTATCAAACAGCGTATTGACCACCAACATTTGACTAGCCGATAGGACAACATTGAAAATCTCCTCTTCACTAATGCCCATCTCTCGTAGCTCTTGCAACTTGTCACTACTAACTGCTTTTGGCTCAACAATGGCACTCATGGCTAACTCTAAAAGAGTTTGGTTTTTAGGCGTTAAGTTTGCCGATGCTAAATTGTTTCCTAATGCTTTTAACTCCTCTTCACTCATGCCAAACATATTCATTAACATTCCACCGTTTAGTCCTACACAGTATTCACAGTGGTTCTTTTCTGAGACCAAATAACGAATGATAGTGTGCATTTTTTGGGTATCTTCATCTTTAGAGAAGACATCTTTTATCGACTCCCATTGAAACTTCAATGCTTTTGGGTTAAGACTCCAAAGCGAAATCCCCTCTGGTAACATTCCAAATGTTGCCTCTATCTCTTGAAATATCTCTTTTACTTCACCCTCTGCCTCTTCTATGGTTGCTACTTTTAATAGACTCATTTTTTTTCCTTATTAAACTGATTGGTATAAAAATACACCTGAGATTACTAACTTTCAATATATGGTACCGTGATATTTTTAAACTACTTGGTTTAAAAATATCTATAAAAAAAGCAGTTCCAAAAAGCACAGATTTTGCTTCTTGAAACTGCTTTTTATTTTAATATTTCATTTAATTGTTCAACAACACTCTCAATCATCTGCTCCGTTGCCCCTGCTTGAACCGACAAAACAAGTCCATTAAGAGAGTTCATAAAACGGGTACTTATTTGATGAGCCTCTAACTCTTGGCTTATCTCGCCATTTTTTTGACCCTCTGCGATGGATTGGGCGAAAAACTCTTGCATAGCAATGTACTCATTTTTAATTTGATTGCTCAAATCTGGGTAGCGACCATAACACTCTTTGCCCGAGTTCATAAGCAGACAGCCTTTAATCTTCCCTGTCTCTTTTAGCTCTTGTAGTGTCATCTCGACGAGTTGCAACATCATCTTCTTGACACCTACTTCTTTTTTGAGCTTGTCCAAAAACGAAAACTGCTCTGCTCGGTAGAGTTCAATGGTTTTGGTAAACAGCTCCTCTTTGCTCTTAAAGACGTGATAGAAGCTCCCTTTTGAGATATTCATCGCTTTTAGAAGTTCATCTAAAGAGCTACTCGCATAGCCATGTT
Organism: Campylobacteraceae bacterium; assembly: GCA_027081065.1. Next base: position 17,706 of record JALWLW010000038.1, on the reverse strand, counting down.
CCCAAAAATAGTTCATTGCCAAAGTGATAACCTCTTTGTCATCAAAGGACTTTGGTCTTCCTTTTGTTTTTCTCATGGGACAATTATAGACTAAGTAGTTTAAAATGTCAAGTTTTTTTGTTTTTAGTTGAAAAATTTTGTGGTTAACTTTAGAACTTTTCTTAAAAAGTGATATACTAACAAATGAAGGATTCAGATGACTTTTAAAGAACTAGACAGCTATTTACTATCGAAACAAGGGGCAACGTTTGACTATCCATTTGATGAAAAAGTACGTGTCTATCGTATAGCTCAAAAGATGTTTGCTTTAACTTCAGAGAAACATCCCCTAGAGGTAAACCTAAAGTGTGACCCTATTTACTCTTTGGAGCTTCGGAGTATCTATGAGGGCATTCGTGGAGGGTATCATATGAACAAAAAACATTGGAATACCCTTACTTTAGAAGCGTCAGATGTCGATGATGAGACCATTAAAGAGCTCATAGACCACTCTTATGAGTTGGTATATAAAAGCTTGACCAAGAAAAAGCGTGAGGAGTTAGGGTGATGCAATATGACATAGACCTAAAAAGCCAACATGCTAAAAACTTTCAAACTCTACGAAAACTACTGCTCTCTTATGATGAGATAACAGAGCTAAAAAATGCCAAGCAGACTTCTTATCGTGATAGTTATGGAGTTGTTGTGATGATGCGAACCAAAGGCGATGTTTTAGTTGTTGCTTTCGGAAAAGGGCATAAGCTCCAAGAGAAGTTTCCACAGTTGAAAGGTAACGGTAAGATTGTAAGGCATTTGTATTTTAAAGAGGAAGATAGTGTTGATGAAGCGTTGTTAAAGGCTATGATAGAGGAGAGTTTGCTTCTTAATATTGAGGGGTTTGAGATGAAGGAGATTAGGAAATATATTGAAGTAAAATAGAGTTTAAAACTCTACCTCACCAACTCCTGATACCTCTTCAACAAGTCAGGACTCTCAATAGACCCATGATGGTGAACCTGTTTGTACTCTCCCTCTACCAACTTATAAACCCGACTGGTACGAATGGCTAAGTCTAGCTTTTCACCTTTGGTCTCTACCCACCCACGCTCACGACCGATGGCTACAAAACCACCATCTAAAGTTACAATGGTGTAGTCGTAAAACTCTACATAGACTTTGGCTTGACCTGAGAAGATACGACTGTAGATGGTTTTAATCTCTTCCCATCCTCTTTTGATACCACCTAGTGGGTTGTCCATGGCTATCTCTTCGTTGTTGAGCCAATTTTTCTGCATGAGGTTAAAATCTCTTTGGTTGAAAGCTTTGTAAAACTCTACTAAAGCTTCGTGCATTTTGTTGTTGTATTGTTTCTCTTCACCTGTGATAGGGGGTTGGATTGGGGTCATGATTATTCCTTTTTTGACCTTTTAGTCAAGTGAAAAGATAACTCATTTGACCTTATGGTCAACTTAGAGATTTTTCGCTATAATCTCCTTATGAAAAAAGATACAAGAGAAGCACTATTAGATTCGGCATTTAACACCTTTTATAAACAGGGGTTTCAAGGAGCAAATATTGCGACCATTTTAAATGATGTTGGCATTAACAAAGGTTCGATGTACCATTTTTTTAAGTCTAAAAAGGCTTTGGGCTTGGCTGTGATTGAAGAGAGGATAGAGCGTAACTTGGTTAACAAATATGCTTCTGTTAAAAATGTTGAAGAGCTTTTTGATATTCTCTGTTCTGCTCCAAAGACCCTTGCTTATGGTTGCCCTCTTAATAAAATGAGCCAAGAGATGATTTATATTGACTCTGATTTTCAAAAGTTGCTTTCTACTACGTATGCTAAATTTGAAACTTTAGTTCAAATGATTTTGGAGCGAGATGAAGTAGAAAATAGTGAGTTAAAAGCTAATCAGATTATTGCTACTTATGAGGGGGCTTTGATGATTTATCATTTGAACCGACAAGAGGAAGAGTTTGTGTTGGTTTTGAGAGAGTTGGAAGAGCATTTAAAATAATTCATAAAGTTTACATTTTTTATTTCAAGCTTTGATTTACTATCTATTTTGTACAATACTCAAAAATAAATAAGGCTTAATAATGAGTAAAATAATGGTTATAGCAACCTTAACACTAAATGATGAAAGTTTCTTAGCAGATTGGAAAGTTATATCTGAAAAAATTAATGCAGATTTACAAGGACAAGATGGATTTATTTCGCGTGATTCTGTACGTGCTGAAGATGGATTAATCTATTGTATACTTAAATGGGAAAGTAAAGCACAACAAGAAAAGTTCATGGAAATACTTGCTCAAAGAGACGATGAAGAGAGTCTTGCTTTAATGCAAGAGTTTGGACGTGTGGTGAATGTTGAGAGTATTAAAAAAGAGTTTTTAGAGGTTTTATAGGTTATAAAATCTATTTTCATATCCAATATTATTTTTAGTGTCTTACCTATTAAAACCCATTAACATCTTATTAATAACATTACTGTAGAATCATGCTAATGAAACATGAATATAATTTAGGAGAATTGATTGAATCCAATAGTTGAAAATATAAAAGCAGAGATTGCCAAAGTAATGGTTGGACAAGAGAAGATGATTGAAGGGCTTTTGACAGGTTTATTTACACGAGGTCACATTTTGCTAGAAGGTGTTCCTGGTTTAGCGAAGACTACGGCTGTTAATGCTTTGGCTGGTTCTTTGGGTTTAGATTTTAAAAGAGTACAGTTTACTCCTGATTTATTGCCTTCAGATATTATTGGAACGGAGATTTATGACCCCTCTACTAACAGTTTTAAAATCAAACAAGGTCCAGTTTTTACCAACCTTTTACTAGCCGATGAGATTAACAGAGCTCCTGCAAAAGTACAGTCGGCTTTACTTGAAGTGATGCAAGAGCGTCAAGTGACCATTGGGGATGAGACTTTCAAAATAGAATTACCTTTTTTGGTCATGGCAACACAAAACCCAGTAGAACAAGAGGGTGCATATGAACTCCCTGAAGCACAGCTTGACCGTTTTCTTATGAAAGTTGTGGTTGGCTACAACACTAAAGAAGAAGAGTTGGAGATAGCACGACGTGTGGCGAACAATGGCTTTGGAACGATTGAGCAAGTAGCGACACTAAAAGATCTTGAACGTATTCGTAAAGAGGCGATGGCTGTGCATATTGACCCTGAAGTTGAAGCCTATATTATTGAATTGGTTTTTGCTACTAGAGAGCCAATGAATCATGGCTTAGAAGATATTGCTAAGCATATTGAGTATGGGGCAAGTCCAAGAGCAAGTATTGACATGTATAAAGCAGCACGTGCAGTAGCTTACTTAAAAGGACGAGACTTTGTCTCGCCCATTGAAGTGGCATACATTGCTAAAGAGGTACTTCGTCATCGTATTGCTTTGTCTTATGAAGCACAGGCTGAGGGTGTGACACAAGATATGATTATTGACCGAGTATTGGCAACGGTTCCGATTCCTTAGTAGTAAAGATGAACATAAAAATTAAAAAACTACTATTAAAAGCACGAAAACAAGTCTTCGGTGAGATGCTTGGAAACAATGCTTCTTTGTTTCAAGGTGAAGGGTTTGAGTTTACTGAACTTCGTGAGTATGTCTATGGGGATGATGTTCGTAAGATTGACTGGAAAACTACGGCAAAACTTGGGAAACCATTTATTAAAATTTATAGTGAAGAGCGTGAACTTAATGTTGTAACAGCTGTGATGATGGGGGGTTCTACTTACTTTGGAACAGTAAAACAGAAGTCAGAGACCATGGCTGAACTTGTGGCATTGCTTGGGTTTTCAGCTGTTAAAAATGGTGATTTGTTTTCAAATGTCATTTTTGCTGATGAACTTTACACTATGTCTAAACCAAACAAAAAGTTTTTTGCTATTGAAGATGCTGTAATAAAGATGCAAGACTTTAATATGTTAGGTAAAACTTCTAATTATAAAAGCTTTACTGATACACTTTTTAAACGAATTAAACGTAAGTCTTTGCTGTTTATTATTTCGGACTTTGTAGGTGAGGTAGACTTGGCTCTTTTGTCTAAAAAACACGATGTTGTGGCATTGGTGGTTCGTGACAGATTTGAAGAAAATCCAGAGGCTATGGGTGAAATACGTTTAATGGACATGGAGAGTAAGCGTTCTTTTGAGGGTATGGTAGGCAATGCTCAGTTAAAGGGTTATAAAAGAGCCTTAATGCAAAATGATGAAAAACTGTATGCCCATTTTAAAAGGTCGGCTGTACGTTACACGAAGATTTATACGGATGAAGAGCCTTATTTAAAGTTAGCTAAGTTGTTAGGAGGTCGTTAATGGAAGATGGATTGCGAGATATAAAGCCTTTACTGGAGATACCTGACAGTTCTTATTATCTATTTTTGATGTTTGTTTTTTTATTTATAGCTTTATTATTGATGATTATAGGTTTTTTAGTTAAGAAGTTTTGGAAAAAGAAAAAAGTAGATATGAGGCAGGTTTATTTTAAACGTTTGAAAAGTTTAGACTGGAGAAATACAAAACAGTCAGCTTATGAAGCAACTGAACTGGGACGAATATTAACCTTGGACGATGAAAGAGGAAGAGAAATTTACGAACAATTAGTACTTAGGTTAGAAGCTTATAAATATAAAAAAGAAGTTCCCTCTTTAGACGAAGAGACCTTGTTGCAATACAATTTACTGGTGCATATTATTGATGAATCAATTTAGTTTTGAATACTCATGGATTTTGGGGCTAATAGTCATTTTTATTGTCTGTGCACGGTTTTGTAAAATTAAATCGAAGTCTATCTATTTTCCTCATTTAAGCTCTTTGATGCTTGGGTCTAAAAATAGAAGTTTGCTTTTACCTTTGTTAAAATGGTTAGGAATTATTTTAGCCATTGTGGCATTGGCTTCACCTGTTTTAACTAAAGAGTACAGCAACTCTAAAAAACATGGACGAGACATCGTGCTAATAGTTGATACTTCAGAGTCAATGAAACAACAAGGGTTTGATGCAACCAATCGAGCTAAAAATAAATTTGATGTGGTCAAAGAAGTAGCTGCCGACTTTGTGGAAAAAAGAGGTAATGACCGAATAGGACTTATTGTCTTTGCAGACATTGCTTTTGTAGCTTCGCCTTTAACGTTTGAGACAAAATTTTTGCAACAAATCATAGGAATGCAACGCTTAGGAATTGCTGGTAGACGAACAGCCATCAATGATGCTTTGGTTCAGTCGTACGCCATGCTAGAAAAGTCAAAAGCCAAAACAAAAATAGTCATCTTACTTACTGATGGTGTGGACAACATGAGTCAAATCACAGTAGATGAGGTTAACTCTTTGGTCTCCAAATCAAAGGTAAAGTTGTATACCATTGGGGTCGGAACAGAACGTGATTTTGATGGTGACTATTTACGTAGTTTAGCTAAAGCTGGTAAGGGAGTCGCCTTTACTGCTAGAAACTCAAAAATGCTTTCAAAAATTTACGATGAAATTGACCGTTTAGAAGTTTCAAAGATAGACGATAAAAAAGTAGTACAGCATACCTATTTGTATGAATATCCTTTAATCTTTTCTATTTTACTGTTACTCTTTTTTATCTATTTTAAATCTATGAGGAGTATCTAAATGACTTTTGTAAACCCTCAACTTTTTTTCATTTTGATTGTACCTCTGGTTATTTTTTCTTTTGTGATTTTAAGACATAAAGGCTCAGTCGCTTCTGTCTTTAATGAAGAAGTTTTAAAACGTCTGTCTGTAGGTGATGACGCTTTACCTTTACAAATGAGAAAGGCTGTAATGCTTTTGGGTATTTTCTTTTTACTCATAGCACTTTCACGACCTGTCTTTGACAACGGAGATAGAGTGGTGCAACTTGAAGGACTCTCTGCTGTGGTGGCACTTGATATTTCGGGTTCTATGAGAGCCAAAGACATTTACCCAAACCGTTTGGAGTTTGCTAAAAAGAAAATAATAGCACTTTTTAAAGAGATGCCAACCGATGAGTTGGCTCTCATTGCTTTTGCTCACTCTTCGTTTATGTTAGCCCCTTTCTCTTCAGATAAAGGAACGCTAGAACAGATAGTTGAGGGGGTAACAGATGAATACATTAACATGAGTTCAACCGATTTTTCTGCTTTGGGGACTTATGTGGCTGAACTTTTGGAAAAGAAAAAACCAAAGATTCTCATTGTCTTTTCAGATGGTGGGGAAAAGAAAGATTTAGAAGCATTTACACAGACCATTAAAGATGAAGAAATTTATCTCTATGTTGTACTTATAGGAACAGAAGCTGGTTCACCTGTTATTGACAAAGAGGGCAAACCTTTAAGTCATAATGGGGCGATTGCCATTACCCAACGTAACGACGATTTAGGCGAAGTAGCCTTAGAAAATGGAGGTGCATTTGTGGTAGCCAACACAGGAACAATAGGCATTAAAAATTTAGTAAGCACCATAAAAGCCCACCATCAAAATAAACAACAAGGCGAAGTAACCATTCATGACAGAGAAGAACTTTTTTATTACCCTTTAGCTTTGGGCTTGTTTTTGTTGTTGTTAGGTTTTTCGTCATTACCAAGTAGGAGAAAACATGATAAATAGTAGCATTGAAGAGAGAGGAAAACTTTGGGGGTTTTGGGGAACACTCTTCTGGGGAATTGTTATTTTCTTAGTTTTTGGCATAGGACAGCTTGTTCCTATTTTAGCTTACATGATGTATCAAGATATCCCTTTAAGCTTAGAATCCTTTGGGCTTTTTTCTGCTAATGTTATGACCGACTCTTTTTTACTCTTTCTCTCAGCCATGGGAGGAATGTTTTTTGTAGTACCTACTGCTTGGGGTATTGCTAAACTTAAAAAAGGTTCTGTTGTAAAAGAGTACTTTTCTCTAAATGGCTTTAGTACTAAAACATTGGGACTTAGTATCGTGACTTTCATTGTACTGTACATTGCTATTGGTTTGTTTATTGATGCCTTAGGTGCAAAAGAGATTCCTGATTTCATGATGAACCTTGAATACCCCACATTGATGAGTAAAATACTACTGCTCATCGCTGTCGTATTTGCTGCACCCATTGTAGAAGAGCTAATTTTTAGAGGTTTTTTGCTGAAAGGATTTTCTAAAACATTCATGGGCGTACATGGTGCTATCATTATCACCTCTGCACTTTGGGCTGTGATTCATATGCAGTATGAAATGGCTTATATTGTTGCGATTTTTTTTATTGGGATTGTGTTTGGCTATGCTCGAATAAAAACAAATTCACTTTTTATTCCTATGATTATGCATGGGTTCATGAATCTGTGGTCGATGTTGGGATTGTTTTATGAGAAAGGGGTTTTGTAGTGAAATCAATTATGTTTGTATGCTTAGGAAATATCTGTCGCTCTTCATTGGCTGAAGGTGTGGCTAAAAAAAGAGTTCAAGAGTTAGGCTTAGATTTAAAAATAGAATCAGCAGGGCTTTCAGAGTTTCATAATGGAGAAGCTCCTTGTCCATTGTCCATTGCATTGGCAAAAAAACATGACATTGACATTTCCCATCAACGCTCACAACATGTTTCGGAATTTGACTTGGAAGCCTTTGATTTAGTAGTTGCTTTAGATGAGAGCAATAAAATAGAACTTGAGTTTTTAGGTTTAACCAATGTTAAAAAGCTTGGTGACTTTGGATTTGAGGGTAAAGATGTGGCTGATTTGTATTATCATCCTAAGAAAGAAGATGAGGTTTGGGAGATGGTGCGTGTTGGGGTTGAGGAAATTATACAATGAATAAACTAATAATATTTCTAATAACAACAAGTTTTTTAAAGGCTGATTTATTAGATTTTCAAACCATAGAAAGAGCAAATAAAGCTTATGCTAAAGGTGATTTTAACAAATCTGCTAAACTCTTTGGTACTTTAGATTCAAAAGAACCAACGGCAACTTATGATAAGGCAAATGCAGAGTATAAAGCTGGACGTTATGATGAAGCTTTGAGTTCCTATCAAAAGGCTAAAGGAGTAGATGAAGCGAAGCGTCAGCATAATATTGGGAATATTCATTTTCAAAAAAAAGAGTTTGACAAAGCCATTGAAGCTTATGAAAAAGCATTGAAGATTCGTGAGGATGAAGATACGAAGTTTAATTTAGAACTTGCCAAGAAAAAGAAAAAAGAAGAAGAGAAGAAAAAAGAGCAGGACAAAAAGAACAAAGATAAAAAAGACGACAAGAAAAAGCAAGATGAGAAGAAAAAAGAGTCTGACAAAAAAGAAGATGCTAAAAAGAAAGAGGAAGAAAAGAAGAAAGAGGAAGAGCAAAAAAAGAAAGATGCACAAAAAAAAGCTCAGCAAGATAAAGAACAAAAAGAAGAAGAGGCAGAGAAAAAAATGACTCCTCAAGAGAAAAAAAATGATGAGATGAGGAAGAGAGAGTTGAAACATATGATGAAACAGTTACAAAAGCAAAAAATGCCTACGATGATGTATCAGACAAATCCAGAAAAAGGAGAGAGAAATGTACAAAATCCTTGGTAGTATTTTTTTAAGTTTAAACTTTTTGTTTGCTGGAAGTATTACGGCTACCATTGACTCTACTGATGTAGTAGAGGGGGACTCAGTACTTTTAACTTTGGCAGTTACTGGAAAAAATACGGATATTATTCCAGATATTGAAGAGATAAATGGACATAAAGTTTTCAATACACAACGTCGTTCTGCTACCAATTTTGTTCATGTTAATGGTGTGACTAGCATGGAAAAGACAGAAATGCTTATGTTAGAGTTTCGACCTAAAACAGACATGACTATTCCAGCTTTTTCAGTACAGGTAGATGGAAAAGTAGAAAAAACAACACCTATAAAAATAAAAGTTTTAAAATCAACTACAGGGATGAAACGTGCAACTAAAGATTTTTCTTTAGATATTAAAGTTAGTAAATCTAAATTCTATTTGGGCGAGTCCATTGTTTTAAGTTTATATTTTAAACAGCGAACTAATATAGAAGTAATGCAGATTGAATATACACCACCAACATTTAAAGATTTTTTCTCTAAGCAAATTGGTGATGGTAAAACCTATAAGAAAGGGGCGTTTACTATTCAAGAGTTAACCTATTTACTCATTGCTAAGAAAGCTGGAAAGTTAACCCTTGAACCTGCACGTGTTAAGATTGCTCAACGTTCACGTCAGCGTCAATCAGGTGGATGGTATGTCGATGTTCCTAAATGGACAAATATTGCCTCTTCGGCACTTTATTTAGATGTTATAGAGCCTAAACAAAAGCATGACATTGTAGGACAGTACAAATTACATGACAAGATTGACCATCAAAAAGTTAAGGCGAATAAACCAGTAACTTTACGTATTGAGCTTATGGGTACAGGGACATTAGATGATTATGATGGTTTAAACTTTGACATTCCTTCTGTGACTATTTATAGTGATGATGCTAAGATAGAAAGTACACTTATGGGCAAAAAATTACAAAGTCGTTACCAAAAAAGCTTTGTGTTTATTTCCGACCATAATTTCACTATTCCTTCTAAAGAGATACGTGTTTATGATTATGCCACAGCACAAGTAAAAGTGTTGAAAACCAAAGAGTATCATATTGAAGTAGAGCAGAGTAAAGCCATGGCAAGTACGATGGTACATTCACAAACAGGTCTACCTACTGTTGTCAACTCACTTAGCTCTAATGTACCTTGGTACAAAAACTTACCAAGTTTAGGGGCATTGGTATTGGCTTTTATTTTAGGTGTTTTAGCGACCTTATCAGTTAAATTTTTACCAACTGTTATGTTTCCTAAATGGAAGATAGGAAAGGGGAGCAGTACCAATGATGAAGCCTTAAAAGTACTTTACCCTAAAATAGGTGAGAGTGCAGAAGTAGAAAGAATGGTACGTAGACTGTATGCCCAAAAAAATGGTAACAAAAGTGTGAAGATAAATAAAAATGTCTTGAAGATGATGGTTGAGAAGTATAAATAGAGGATTGATTTAATGAAATATTACTACATACACAAAAAAGAAGATAATGACTTCATTGCTTCCGTTGTGGCTTATGCGAAGAGCAAAGGCGTTGAATTACTTTCTAGTGACATCAAAAAACTTGATGCTTTAAGTGTTGAGGGCAATGAGCATATTTTAGTTACAGCACCTATAGATGAATTAAAAAAAGTGATGCATTTTGCATCCGAACGTGGTTTGAGTTTAGGTATTATTCCTAGAGCAGAGCAAAAAGAGTTAAAAAGTACTTTTGACTTTCCTAATGAGCTTGAAGCTCGTGTGGACTTAGCCCTAACTCCTTGTGATAAAAAGCTAGATTTGCTCTATTGTAACGACAACTTGGTACTACAAGAAGTGGTCATTGGTGAAGTTCCTCCTTTGGACTCTTTTTCAAGTTCGATGGAAAAACTTAGTTTTTGGGAGAGAACCAAGTCCTTTTTTAGTACCATTAAAAAAATAAACGCGTTAACACACACAGCATTTACGGTGACCACGGCCAAAGAAAAAGTGTTAAAGTTTTCAGCCATTGGATCTGTGGGGGTAGAGTACAATAACCGTACTTTTGCTTCTAAACTTATTACTAACTATCTTAAATTTAACGATTCACGGCTTTCGTTAGTGGTGCTTTCTCCCTCGTCTATTTTAGAGTATGTGGGTTACCTTTTTCAGTCACACATCTTAAATCAGACCCCTAAAAGTTTACCTCAATCGGTGGGTTATGTCCATAGCCATAGCCTGTACATTGAAGCTGGGCGTGAACTCTCTGTTACCATTGACTCGGTGAACTCTTTGCACACGCCTGTTAAGTTAGAGACCAAAGCAGAAGCCACAGCTATTTTCATCTCATGGTTGTTGCCTCTTTCTCAGCTAACTTCTGAGATGAACGGTCGTTTGTCTCCTACCATTTTAGACATGCTCGTAGCCATTGTTTCAGGGGTAGCTGCTGCTTATGCTAAGTCAAATGAGAAGATTATTGGCTCACTAGCAGGTGTGGCGATTGCTGTGGCACTTGTGCCTCCATTAGCTGTTTCAGGCATTGGGCTTGGTTGGGGTGAGTGGCACATGTTCAGCTCGGCACTTTTGTTGTTTATTACCAACTTAGTGGGCATTGTTTTAGCTGCTTCATTAACCTTTCTTATGCTTGGGTTTTCGCCTGTGGCTGTGGCTAAAAAGGGAATATTTGGGGCTTTGGTGTTGGTGGCTATTGTCTCTGTGCCGTTGTACATCTCATTTACAAAAATGAAATATGACATTGACATACAACAGCAACTAAGTGCCTTTGAGACAAGCATTGGCTCTAAAAACATTCATTTAAAAAACATTGATTTACAAGGCAAAGAGGTGCGTTGTGAAGTGATTGCTTCGGACATTTTGAGTAAAGAAGAGAAAGAGCAACTCAAAGTGTTGATTGCCCAAGAAGTAGGGGAAGAGGTTAAAGTGTTGGCTTCTTTTTGGTATGAGTTGTAGATGTTAAAGTTTTTAAAATGGTTGCTTATTTTAGACCTTTTCATAATAGCTGTTTACTACGTTAGTGTCTATAACTATGAACGTATGGTAAAAGAGGCTAAAGCTAGTATTTATAGCAATGTGCAGGAGATACCAGCAAAAAAAGCAGCCTTGGTTTTGGGTTGTTCAAAATATTTAAGTGGCAATCGAATCAACTATTTTTACAAATATCGAATAGAAGCTGCTGCAAAACTTTTTAAAGCAGGAAAAGTAAAAGCCATAGTTGTCTCTGGAGACAACGGCAACAAAAGTTACGATGAACCAACCCAAATGCATGACGACTTGGTCAAAGCAGGAATTCCCTCTCAATACATTCAACTAGATTACGCAGGGTTTAGAACCTTAGACTCCATTGTAAGAGCCAAAGCCATTTTTGATTTAGAAGATTACATCATTGTCTCTCAAAAGTTTCATTTAGAACGTGCCATTTACCTTGCCCATGCAAAAGAGCAAAAAGTTTTGGGTTTTGTCGCCAAAGGTTTTCCCCATACCATTTGGGCAGAACGCATGAGAAGAAGAGAACTTTTAGCACGGGTGAAAGCTGTTTTAGATGTGAATGTCTTTGGGGTTGAGCCTAAGTTTTATGGGGAGAAGGTGGAAGTGGCTTATAAAAATTAAAGTATATCATGCAATTTATTCGCTTCACTCATCCATTGATGTAACTCATCCCACTTTTCATTTTCTATGAGTTTTTGGCAGAGTTGCATCTCTATGTTAAACGCTTCAATGGACTCTAAAAGATTTTCTTTGTTTTGACGAAAAATATCTTCCCACATATCAGGAGAAGATTTGGCAATACGGCTCATGCTTTTAAATCCACCACCAGCAAGGGCGATGATGCTTTTAGGGTCTTCTTGTTTCATGACGGATTGTGCTAGGGCGTAAGAGACGGCATGGGGCATGTGGGAGATGAAGGCAGCATGACGATCATGTTCTTTGGCATCCATGAAAACTATTTTGGCATGGATGTCTTTAAAGATACCAATGGCAACCTCTTTTTGGTAATCAGCACTTTTTTCAATATCACAGATAACCATGGTCTTTTCAGTATATAAACCTTCAATCGCAGCAGAAGGCCCAAACTTTTCTGTTCCTGTCATGGGGTGGGCTGTGACGAAGTTTTGACGTATTTTTGTTGGAATGGCATTTGAAATTTTTTCTTTGCTACTTCCAAAGTCGATAACTGTACAGTTTTTAGGAATCTCCGTTAATGTTTGTGCTGTAGCAATGATAGCATCAACAGGAATGGTTAACACAATGACATCACAAGCTTTGATGTCATTAAAATTAGAGGTAATTTTGTCAACTAAATTGAGTTCTAAAGCATCACTGGTATGGCTAGGATTGTGGTCGTAACCTAAGAGAGAATATTTGTGAGGAATTTTCTTTAATGCTAAGCCCAATGAACCACCCATGAGACCTAGACCAATTATACCAATATTCATGTTGACATCTCTCTTTATATCTATTTGTTTTTGTGGGATTATAGCACTTTTTTAGTGAAAAATAGATACACTAATGGCTATTAATTCACATAGATGAATAATCGAAGGAATAATTAACTTTATGAAAAAAATTTTTACACTATCTGTTGGGCTTAGCTCGATTCTTCTTTCTCAAAATATCACTTCAATTAAATATAATGGCTTAGTTCACCTCTCAAATGAGATGGCTACAGAAATCTCAAAAATCAATGTTGGCGAAGCATTTGATATTAATAAAATAGATACTTCAATTAAAGAGTTTTATAGACAAGGGTATTTTTCTGATATTATTGTGTCTGTGACAAAAGAGGGAGGGCTAGTATATGATTTTAAAGAAAAGTCAGCCATCTCTAAATTGGAAATGAATGGCTACAGCTCTAAAGATGAACAAGAAGAGGAATTTATCTCTATTGGGTTACGTAAAGGTGATTTATATGATGCTCAAAAAATAGAGTCAGCAAAAAGAAAGTTAATTAAAAAAATTGAGCGAGATGGTTATTATGATACTGTTGTAGAGGTTGATATTGAACCAAAAGAAGAGAGTGTTGCTGTCACTTTTAATGTGAATAAAGGTGAAAAAATTTATATTGAAAATATTGATTTCGCAGGAGCAAAAAAGCTTGATACTGATGAGTTAGAAGCCGTATTAGCCAATCAAGAAGAAGATTTTATGGGTTGGTTTCCAGGATTAAATGATGGAGTCGCCCACTTAGATGATTTGGCATTGGATGGAAAACGCGCACAAGATGTATATATGCAAAATGGATACATGGATGCAACAGTTTCAGACCCTTTAATGCGAATAGATTCGGGGTCATATAAGGCAAATATTAGTTATAATATTTCAGAGGGTGAGCAATATACGATTAATAGTATTAGAATTAAAGGGAATGTTGAGGGCTTAGATTTAGATAAAGTTCGAGATAAATTTAAAGCTTTAGAAGGAAAAGTTTTTAACATTGCAAAACTTCGTAAAGATAAAGCCTATTTAGAAGAGCAGGTTGCTAACTTAGGTTATGCTTTTGTTCGTGTTAATCCAGACTTTAGAAAAAATAATAAAGATAAAACCGTAGATATTCAATATAGTATTATTCCTGGGAATAAGGTTGTGATTAATGATGTTATTATTTCTGGTAATCATACGACTATTGATAGAGTTATTAGACGAGATATCTATTTAGCACCAGGTGACCTGTTTTCTTTGACTGATTTAAAGGATTCTAAAAATGCTTTAGGTCGTCGAGGTTATTTTGAAAAAGTAGACATTGAAAAAGAGCGACTTGATGCCCATACAATGAACTTGTTAGTTAAGGTAAAAGAGACGGCTACAGGGAGTGTACAAGCTGGTGGAGGTTATGGATCTTTTCAAGGTGCAATGATTTCAGCTTCACTCTCAGATAGAAATATTATGGGGTCTGGGATTAATGCAGGTATCTCTTTTGATTTTTCTGAAGTTAGTAAAAATTATTCTTTAAACATTCAAAATCCTAGAGTATGGGATAGTGACTATAGTATGGGTGCAAGCATTTTTCAAAGTGAATTTGCATACCCTACCTATAATCAAAAGAGTATAGGTGCTAGTGCTAATATTGGTAAACAGTTGACACGAAACCTTTTTGGTTCTTTGAGTTACTCATTTAGTGAAAATGAAGCAGTAGATGCTAATAATAGTGACAATCCTGATGTTCTTGTAGACTTTGGAACATTTATTTTTGAACCAAAAGATTTAAACTATGCAAAAAGTACTTTTTCTGTTGGCTTAAACTATGATTCTACGGATGATTTTTATACACCTAGAGAGGGTATTATTTTAGGAGGTAGCTTAGGGTATTCAGGTATTGGTGGAAATCAAAAATTTGTGGATGCATCAGCTAGGTTTGGTGTTTATTATGGTTTAGAAGATTTAATTGATTATGATTTAATTATGCGTTATAAAGTTCGAGGACGCTATTTAAAAGACCAAGGAAACATAGCCATACCTGAAAAGCTTTTTATGGGTGGTATAGGATCTGTAAGAGGGTTTCAGCCATATAGTATTACACCATTTGAATTTGATATCAATGGAACGAGAGAGTTAAAAGGGGGAACACAAAGTTTAATTAATACGATTGAAGCGAGTGTGCCTCTTTCTAAGGCTGCAAAAATGCGATTGGCTTTTTTCTATGACCATGGTGTGATTGGGGGTGTTGGTGTTAACAGTATTACTAAAGAGGGCTACGGGGTTGCACTTGAATGGTTCTCACCAATGGGACCGATTAATTTGGTATTTGCTAAAGCAGTAGACCCTACAAGTTATGATCAACCAGCAGTATTTGAGTTTACAATGGGACAGAAGTTTTAATACTTCTGTTAATTTAATAATGAGATAAAAAGATATCTCATCTTCTTTCCTATTCTTCTAAATCTAGTTGTGAAAATTTAAATTTTAACTCTTCAACTGTTTCGACATTATCCGGATCTGAACCAATACAATCTACAGGACAAACAGCAATACATTGTGGCTCATCGTAGTGTCCTACACACTCTGTACAACGATCAGAATCTATGATATAGATAGGGTCATTTTCTTCAATAGCCTCGTTAGGACACTCTTCTCTACATGCGTCACACGCAATACAATCATCTGCAATTAATAATGCCATTTATATACTCACTTATATTTTATTATTTCTTTTGATTTATAGCTTATCCAAGCTTATGGTTTATTGAAAAAGTGAGTTTATTGGAGCAACTTGGAGTTGAAGAAGAGCCTTTTGTAAGTTAATCTTTTAATACGAATCTATTTAATGGAAAAGCGATACTTGCGATAGCACCTAATCCATCTTGACGATTTTTTAGTGAAATATTAACCCCCATAGATTGAGCAGCATTTTGTGCTAGAAAAAGTCCTAGTCCAGCACCTGTTGATTCTAGTGAACGCTGAAAAGGTGCAAAGAGATCTTTACTCTCATCTATCCCTTCTCCCTCATCTTTAATTTCAATAATGAAATTATTAAAATCCATACGTGTACTTAAACTAACCAAGCTACCTTTTGGAGTAAACTTTAAAGCATTTTGAATAAAGTTCTGAAAGATTTGCATGAAAAGTAAAGGTTGTAAATTTATTCTAAAATGAGGTATATCAAAATGATAGATAAAGTTTCTGTCTTGTGAGTGGGCTAAAAGTTCATACTCTTCACACTTTTTCATCATAAGTCTAATAAGGTTAACTCGTTGAGGTTTTTCAAATTGTTCACCTTCTGCACGTCCATATTCTAAGAGGTTATGAATCATAGCATTTAGTGTATCAATGGACTCTATATTTTGATTGAGTGTTTCCTTAATGTTATCATGCTTTTTATATTTCATAAGGGTTATTTGGTTTTTTAGACGCATAACGGCTAAAGGTGTTTTTAGTTCATGTGCTGTTCCTATATAAAGTTCTTTTCTGTAGGTAATGGAAGTGCTAACTTTAGTGATTAATAAGTTAATGGAGTCAGCTAACGAGACAAATTCAGCAGGAAGTTCACTTGTTTCAATTTTATGTAAAAGGTTTTCATGCATTGCTGAAAATTTTTCAGTTAATTTTTTAAGTGGTCTCATCAGTTTTTTAGAAAGATGATTGGCATAAGATAGTATGAAAAAGATACCAATCATAATAAAGGCTAACATCATCTTATAAATATTACTAATTAGGTTTTTCTCATGGCTAATATTTCGAGTAATACGATAGTATAGTTTTTTAGGTTCATAATATTTGGTTAAAGTAAGATACTCTTTACCATCATCTTCATAAAATGTATAACCCAAAGGGTATTTTGAAAGGTCAAGTTTTTTATTCATAATAATTTCATTATTAGATAACTCTTTAAATAATACAGAATCAATATGATTTTCATAATCTTCTTGGTCATAAAAAATAGCTTGGGTATAAGTAAGGTGATGATCCATCTCTTCTTTGATATTGTTTATCAGTGTAGAGGTGAGGTAAAAAGTTAAGATGAGGGTGATAAGAAGAAGCATTGCCGTCATAAAGATGGCAAGCTCAATGCTGAAGCGTTGTCTTAAGCTCCTTTTGGAAAGCAAAATCTATATCCTCGTCTTCTTACTGTTTCAATGGTTGTAATGTTTAAAGGTTTATCCATTTTTTGTCGAATTTGATTAATTGCTACTTCAATTACATTTGGTGTAACGAGTTCTGGCTCTTCCCAAATAGCATCAAGAAGTTGTTCTTTAGAGACAATTTGGTCTTTATGCATTGCAAGATGCGTTAAAACTTCAAAAGGTTTTCCTTTGAGTTCAATTTCTGCACCTTCATAGATAATTTTTTCCTCTTCAGGGTTAATAATTAAATCGTCAATTTCAATGATGTTTGAGCCACCAAAACGAAGTTTTGCTTCAATTCTTGTGGTTAAAACTTCAAAATCAAAAGGTTTTCTTACGTAATCATCAGCTCCAGCTTTAAGTGCTTCAATTTCACTGTTTCTGTCATCTCTTGCAGAAAGAACAATGACAGCTGTCTTAGGTGCTTTTACTTTAAGTTTCGTAATCATATCGATACCATTTCCATCTGGTAGCATCCAGTCAAGTAACACTAAGTCATAATTTCTAATACCTAGGTAGTATTCACCATCTTTAATGTTCCCTGCTACATCATTTTGGTATCCAAACTCTTTAAGCCCATCAGATAGGGTTTTACTCAATGTTACTTCATCTTCTATTATTAAAATTCTCATGTTATTTGAAGTTCCTTATTTTTTATA
>JALWLW010000037.1 GCA_027081065.1 Campylobacteraceae bacterium | reverse complement strand
AAAACATATAGTTTTACTTACTAAAATGGACCATGTACCTCAGGGAAAAATTTTAGAGAAACTAGGAGAGTATCAAAAATATCAAGATAGATTTGAAGCAATTATTCCTTTTTCTGTTAATAAAAAAGTAGGGAAAACTCCTTTACTTAATGAAATCGTAAAACACTTACCTGTATCTCCAGCACTATTTGATACTGATATTACAACAACCGAATTTATTCGTGATATTTATAAAGAATTGATTCGTGAATCTATTTTTGAAAATCTTTCTGATGAAATTCCTTATGAGTCAGATGTAACGATTGAAAAGATAGATGAAGAAGAGGATATGGACAGAGTTTATGCGACCATTATTGTTGAAAAAGAGACACAAAAAGGAATTATTGTAGGCAATAGAGGTGAGGGTATTAAACGTGTTGGTAAACTAGCTCGTCAACAACTTGAACTTTTTTCAGGAAAAAGAATTTACTTGGATTTACATGTGGCTGTTAAAAAAGGCTGGTCAAAGTCACGTGATGGTCTTGAAGATATGGGTTATATTTTTTAATAGGAAACTAGAATGACATTAAATGCAATTAAACAAGCCATATATGCACTTTATTTGACAAATTCATTTGGACTTAGGTTAAAAAGAGTTTCAAATTTTTTAGAAAAAAAGGCATTACGAGTTGAGTATTCTGAGGCACAGTTAAATGCATTAAACATTAAAGTTGAAGTCTTAAATAAAGAAAAAATTCCAGAAGATGGACAATATTTAATTATCTGTAATCATAGAGGTATTATTGACCCACCTATATTGGAGGTAGCCTTACGAGAGACTAATATTTTTGGTGTATGGGTGGCTAAGAAAGAGTTGTATAATTCACCTTTCTTTGGTTTGTTTGTACGTAATGCTGGGTCTATTTTGTTAGATAGAGAAAAAAGTCAAATGTCAGGCTTTTTTGCTGATACAAAAAAGGCTGTTAAAGAGGGTACTTCTATTTTTATTTTTCCCGAAGGGACACGAAATAAAACAGAAGAGTCTCTTATTGAGTTTAAAGAGGGGTTTAGAATTATTGCTTTAAAAAGTAAATTACCAATTTTACCTGTCTATATACGCTCTCATAGTAATAAAGTATTAGCTAATGCCTTAGAAGATAAAGATTTAGAACAAACAGTAGAAATAGAGTTTGGTGAGTTAATTGATTATAAAGAACGTACTGATATTCAAACTATTTATAAAGAGATGTTCAGAATTTAAAAAAATGTCGTTATTTTATATTTTTTTAAGCTCCTTTGCTCTATAATCTCACTCCACAAACACACGGACAGTTGGGTGAGTTGGCTGAAACCACATCCCTGCTAAGGATGCGTACTCGTAAGGGTACCGAGAGTTCGAATCTCTCACTGTCTGCCACTTAATCATAAAAGACTTTACAATAAATATTAAAAAAGAGTAAAATGAATATAAAATCGTTTGAAGTTCAATCTAGTGGACGGCTTGATAAAATTTTGACAGATACTCTACTACAAAGTCGTAATCAAGTTGAACAACTTATTAAAGAAGGGTTAGTTCTTGTTAATGGAAAAGTTATTCTTAAAACAGGAAAAAAACTTCTTCTTGGAGATAAAGTTGAATATCAATTTAAAGAAATTATCCCTAAAGAAGCTGTTGTAATTGATTTTGATATTGAAATTATTTATGAAGATGAAGTTATGTTGGTTGTTAATAAACCAGCAGGTCTAGTTGTCCATCCAGCACCTTCAGTTAAAGAGCCTACTTTGGTTGATTGGTTAATTCATAAAGGCATTTCACTCTCTACCATTTCAGGAGAAGAGCGACATGGTATTGTACATAGAATCGATAAAAATACTACAGGGGCATTGGTTATTGCTAAGACCAATGAAGCACATCAGAAATTAAGTGAACAGCTTCAGGATAAAAGTATGGGACGTTTTTATTTAGCATTGATTGATTATCCTTTAAAAGCATCTGGAATTGTTGAAAAACCAATTGGAAGAAACCCGAAACATAGACTTAAAATGGATGTAGTAGCTAATGGTAAAGAAGCAAAATCAGCATTTTATAAATTAGCTGAGAGCTCTAAAAAAGTAGAATTGATTGTTGTTAAGCTCTTTACCGGTAGAACGCATCAAATCAGAGTACATTTAGAGAGTCTAGGGCGACATATTCTTGGAGATGCTTTATATGGCTTTAAGAGCAAAAAAGATACAATCAAACGTGTTTATTTACATGCATATAAGTTATATCTTACTCATCCTGTAACAGGAGAAGAGATGGAGTTTGTGGCAACACTTTTTCCAGATATGGAAACATATATTCATAAAGAATTTAACAAAGGAGAAGTTTATGAAAAAATTAACTCAAAGCTCATTAATGGCTACTTTGCTAATGTTACTCATAGGATGTAGTTCCTCGTCAATGTTAAGCAATGAACAGTTAGACCCTTCATTACCTAAATTAAATAGTGTTAAAGCTGTTCCCGATCATACTTCTGTAGCATTTGAATGGCAATCATTGGCAAATAAAGGCATTACAGGTTTAAATGTTTATCGAACAGATACAAACCAATATGTTAATAGTCAAATGAAACAATTAAAAAAAATTGGAACAATACATAATCCTTTCTCAACACATTTTGTTGATACTAAGTTAAGACAAGATAGTACGTATACATATACTTTTACAACAGTTAAAAATGGTTTTGAATCAGCTCACGGTAAGGTTATTAATATAAAAACTTTACCTCCTTTTGAGCCTGTTACGTTCTTTCAAGGTTTTCAAAAAACAAAAAATACCATTAAATTAATTTGGCGACCTCACCCAAATGCAAAAATTTCATGGTATAAAGTTGAAAGAAGTATAAATGCTGGTGATTGGAAGTGGATTGGAACAGTTAAAGAACGTATGATGTCAGAATATATTGATAAGAGTGTTGTACCTGGAAATTCATATACTTATCGTGTAATTGCAATGGGCTTTGAACATAGTTTTTCTAAACCAAGCATTAATGTTTCGATTCAAGCAAGATAAGGGAATGAATGCCACATATTACGGTTAAACCTTTTGATACAAGTTGTATTAAAAAAGGTGAGTATGGTAAAAATACAGAATTGCTTTTTAAAGCAGAAGATAATTTTTCTGATGATGAGTTATTAGGAATTTATCATGCAGGTGAAAAATTTTTATTGCATTTAAAGAAAAATCCTGAAAATTGGTTGTTGAAATATGATAAAGTGACAAGACCATTAAAAGTAAACTTAGTGAAACAAGCCATTGCTGATGTCTCAACAGTTTTGGATTCGGAGCTTTTACAGTCAAATATTACTATCCATCCAACAAAATTGGTAGCATCAAGTAAATATGAAAAAAATATTGAGGATTTTGTTGAAATTAAATTTCCTTTTCATTCGGTATCGATTGAAGTTGGTTTTGGCTCAGGTAAACATCTGCTTTATCAAGCTCAAAAAAATCCTGAGCAACTTTTTATAGGCATTGAAATTCATACTCCTTCTGCTGCACAAGTACTCAAACAGATTGAAATTTTGGATTTAAATAATGTTTGGGTAGTCAATTATGATGCAAGACTTTTTTTAGAGATGATACCTTCTAACCTTTGTCATAAAATTTTTGTACATTTTCCTGTACCTTGGGATAAAAAACCACAAAGACGAGTAATTTCTTCTTCATTTTTACAAGAGGCTATGCGTGTATTAGACAAAGGTGGACGACTTGAACTTAGAACCGATTCACCTAAGTATTTTTGGTATTCTATGGAGACATTTTTAGGGGAGAGAGTATCTAAAACAGGTGTTGAAGTACGTAAAAATGAAGCACTTGAGATTACCTCAAAATATGAAGCAAGATGGTTAAGACAAGAAAAAGATATTTATGATGTTTATGTAACTTGTTTAGAAAAATCAGAGCCAAGAGTGTTAGACTTTGATTTTTCGTTTAAAGATATTGTCTACA
Source organism: Campylobacteraceae bacterium (assembly GCA_027081065.1). Next base: position 1,823 of record JALWLW010000037.1, on the reverse strand, counting down.
AACAAGAAATTTTAGATAAAATATCTTATAAACCAGCACTTTTTGATGGGTTTTTTATACATTTTGAACGTTTATTTAAAATTGAAGATGATGCAATTTTGATAAAACTTGCATTTGGTAGTTTTGATAGACCTGAACATAAATATATTTATTTAGATAAAAGTAAAAGCTATTATTTTAATTCAAACCCTGTAAAAACGCTGACCAATTACAAGACACATCTAAAAATTATGGAGTATTTACATGTCTAATGTTATTACAGCAAATAATTTAACCCTTTCATATCATAGTGAAGAAGAGATTATTAAAAAAGCAAATTTTTCCATTAAAAAAGGAGATTTTGTTTTTATTACAGGTCCTAGTGGTTCAGGAAAATCTACACTATTAAAATCTTTTTATGGAAATCTTGCCGTAAATGATGGCTCTTTAGTTGTTGGTGGATTAGATATGGTTGATATTAAAAAAGAGAAACTTCAAGAGCTTAGAAGTCATTTAGGCATTGTATTTCAAGATTATCGTCTTATTAATGAGTGGACGGTTGAAAAAAATGTGGTTTTACCCTTGTGGATTGCCGGTTATTCTGAAGAGGTACAACGTACACAAGCCAAACGTCTCTTACATCATGTGAAACTCTCAGGAAAAGAGTTAAAGTTTCCAATGGAACTCTCAGGTGGAGAACAACAACGTGTAGGGGTAGCACGAGCTTTAGCAAAAAATCCATTTTTGATTTTGGCAGATGAACCTACAGGTAACCTTGATGAATACTCATCTAATGTTATTTGGGATTTAATGGAGAATGCTTGTCACCAATTAGACACAACAGTAGTGGTAGTAACACACCGTATTCCAATGGTTTTTAATATTCCATACAGACATTTTACTATTGATGAGAGTGGGAGTGTTTATGAAATTCATTAAAAATCATATCTCACTTATTTTTCCTTTAATCGCAATTTTATTGGGTTTAGAGTTTTTTATTGCTTTTGATAGAGCAACTGATAGTTTTGAAAAAAGTCTTAAGAATAACTACAGTATGATTGTTATTGCTAAAAATGAGATGAGTATTGATGACTTTAGGTCGTGGGATTCTCATATTGAAGAAGTTCGTGAAAAAAGTTATTCTAAGTTTTTAAAAACAATGCAATTGGATAAAAATGGAGAGAAAGAGTTACAATCCTCTTTACCTTATGCTTACTCTTTAAAATTAGATGCCTATTTAACACTTGAAGAGTTAGCCTCTGTTAAAGCAAATTTGAATAAAAGTGGAAATTTTGAATCCATTGAAAATTTTCAATCAACTTATCAATCAAAATATGAGTTGTTTTCATTTATTAAATTTGCTTTTCAGACATTTATTATTTTCATGTCTATTATTGGCTTCTTTTTAATTGTTAAACAGATGGAAGTTTGGAACTTTTTACATGCTCAGCGTATGAAAGTTATGGAAATTTTTGGTGCATCACTTTTTTTACGATCTAAAGTATTAATTAATATGGCATTAATTGATGCGATTATTTCAGCCATTATAACTTCAGGAATTTTTTATGCTATTCAAAATATTTGGATACGTAAAAGTCAAATGGAAATTTTAAGAGAAAATGTTGAAAGTATTTTTGTTTTTAGTGACTTTTTTATTTTACTTTTCGCTTCTATTGTTATTGTAATGATTGCTGTCTATTTGGTTGTTGTGAATGTAAAGGAAGAGTAGATGAAAATCTTTATTTATTTTCTACTTTCTTATACGCTTTTATTTTCAAGCTCAGTTGAAAGTAAAATTAAGCAGAGTAAAAAAGAGTTAAACTCAAAAAAAATTCAATATAAAA
>JALWLW010000036.1 GCA_027081065.1 Campylobacteraceae bacterium | reverse complement strand
GGTGATTTTGTCTTAGAAGAAAAAATGAAACTATCTCTTCCTTTTAAAAGCAGTCAAAATCTTACTATTGGTAAGAAATATGGTAACTACTTGGTTACAGAAAAAGGCGAAGGGATTTGTGTTGGATTTGAAGGAGAATTACCTGAGTCCATTAACATTGGGGAAAAACACCTTTATGTACATCTTTCACAAGGTCATGGGAATCTTATTACGCTTGAATTTACCAACAACTCTACCCAGACCTTTAAAGGTAAATGGATAGACCCCTTAGAGCTAAAAGTTGCCAATAGATGAGTAAAGTAAAAAGCATAAAATGCACCAACTGTGCAGCACCTCTTGATTTACTTGGAGGTGGACGGGTAGAGAGTATTACTTGTGCCTACTGTAAATCGGTACTTGACTTAAATGACAACTACAAAGTGCTAAGTAACTTTAAAAATATTAAAGAGTTACATAAACTTCCTTTTGAAATTGGAATGAAGGGTAAACTTAAAGGCATTGAGTACACCATTATTGGTCGTGTTACCTATCGTGATATAGCGTATCCTCATGGAGAATGGACAGATTTTTTACTTTTTTCAGCACTGTATGGTTATGCTTATTTAACCTATGAAGAGGGTCATCTTATTTATTCTAAACGTAACCGAACTTTTCCCAATGTTGAGTGGGCTAAATTGACACAGCATAGTAGTATTAGTGTTGATTCAAAATCTTATGAAGCTTTTGATGCTTATGAAGCAAAAGTTTCTTATGTTGAAGGAGAGCTAACATGGATAGCCAAACGCGATGATAAAACCTCTTTTGTTGACTTCATAGCTCCCCCCTTTGGCATAAGTGCAGAAAAAACTAAAAATGAAATAGAATACTACCAGGCCGAGTATCTTCAAGATGCTGATGTTTATGAAGCTTTCAATATTGAAAAAGAAGAAACCCCAACAAACTTCCATGCCTTACAACCTTTTGAACGTCCTTTCTTAAAGTCACTCTCCAGCATCGCCTATTGGGTTTTGCTTATTGTGGCTTTACTTTTTGTGCTGGTTAAAGTTGATGGTAGGGGTAAACCCCTTGTCAATACAACCGTTGATAATACGAAAGTCCACACTTTACCCTTTAAGATGCATACAACAAAATATTTATTAAATTTAGAGCTCAAAGCTTCTAAGGCAAAAGAGCTAAACAACTTTAACTTAAAAATTCTAAAAGATTCTGAACTCTATGTTACACTTAACAAAAGTACAGTCTATAATGTCAAAAAGAAAAAACGTTTAGAACCGTGGGAAAAAAATGCTAAAAAAGTAAGTGTCTATTTAAACCTTGAAGAGACAGGAATTTATAATTTGGTCATTTCTCCTGTTGAAAGTAATCTAAGCTCTAAACTTTCCATTAGCATCCAAGAAGCCCGTTCACGTGTAAATTACTTAGCGTGGTTCTTTGCACTAACACTTTTCTTTTGGTCTTTTTATAAATTTGTTGCGTGGCGATACCAAAGAACCTTAGACAACGAACGAGGTATTTACTCAAATGATGAGGATATCAGTTTCATAGGAAGCCATCTTTATGGAAATTCACTACTTTGGTACATTGTAGCTGTTATAATATTTATTGTTTTAGATATTTTAGGCTAAGGAGTATTTATGGCAAAATTCATCATACTATTTTTCATGATTACAGGCTCAAGCATTAGCTACTTAACCTACACAGGTACAGGACAAGAGAAACTCATGACCCTAGAAAAAGAGAACGTTCGTTCCAACTCTTACCGACCTAGTAGTTCAGGTGGAGGCTCTTGGGGAAGTGGTAGTTCTTCTTATAACTCTAGTAGTTATGGTTACGGAAAATAAATAAGAAAGAGAAAAAATGAATACATTTCAAATTACAGAATCAGTACTAGAGGCCTATAAAAATGCTTCACTAAGTGAGCAAAGAACAGAGTTTTTAATAACACAAGCCAATGAACAGATGAAAGAAATATCTGAAAATAAAGAGCTATATAATACTTTCCTAAACAAAGTAAATGCCCCTAAAGAACTAGACAATATTATCCTTTGGATAGTTCTCATGTCCCATGAAGATATCTGTGAGGCGTATATCAATGAATTTAACAAAGATTTTAGCGATGATATTCCCATAAGTGATTTAGCCGATTTATTATTTTATGTCATCTATTTAAAAAAGATTAAAAACATTGAACTAAAAGGGTTTGACTATTTATCAGAATATGAAGCAGAATATATGGAAGAAGTAGACCAATACAGTGTCACCAATGTTTTAGCCTATATTCAAAAATCAAAACAAGTAGAGATAGAGTTTTAATAACTTACAACTTTTTTAGTTATAGTTATGAAAAATAATTTATAAATACTTAATCTTTATTTATTACACTAAGGAAACCAACATGGAAACATTTCAAATTTCAGGTGCTTTGTCAGCACTTATTTACGCTGGTATTGGTATTGCTGTCTTAGCTATTATCTTGCTTTTAATTGAAGTAGCGACCAAATACTCTATTAACCGAAAAATTGCTCACGATGGGAATGTGGCTCTTGCCATTGTTTTGGGTTCAATCATTTTAGCTATGGGCATGATAATCTCTTCAGCCATTCACTAATGTCAAGCACAGTCGATAACAAAAGCAAAGAAGTAGCCTTACTCTTTGGGACTTTTCTCATTGCCATCTCTGGACTTGTTTATGAACTCATAGAAGGGACTTTATCTTCTTACTTACTGGGTGACAGCATTTACCATTTCTCTTTAGTTATTGGGCTTTTTATGTCCTCTATGGGGGTTGGTGCATGGCTTTCACGTTTTATTGAGACAAATTTAGAACACGCTTTTGTCAAACTACAACTTGCCATTGCTCTTTTGGGTGGTTTTTCTGCATTCATACTCTTTTATGCTTTTGCTTACATTGACAACTACGATGCTTTTCTTTATCTCATTACCATCTCTTTGGGTTCGATGCTTGGGGTAGAGATTCCTCTTATTATCCGTATACTCAAAGAGAGTTTTTCACTAAAAACCAACATCTCCAATGTATTTACAGTGGACTACATAGGGGCATTGTTTGCTTCGCTTCTTTTTCCTTTAATTTTAGTTCCCAAACTAGGACTCATGCAGACCTCTTTTCTTTTTGGACTGCTAAACCTTTTTGTGGCAAGTATCTCTTGGTACATCTTTCGTGAACTTCTTTCTAAAAAGTACCTTTTCTACCTATTGACAGTTTTTGTCATCTTGGTGACAGGCTTTTGGCAATCAAGTCAACTTACTTCTATGATAGAAAATAAGCTCTATCAACACAATATCATTTTTACTACCCAAACAAGCTATCAGAAGATAGTCATTACAGGAAACAAAAACAGAGTTCAGTGTTACATTAACGGTTCAATTCAGTTTGACAGCATCGATGAATACCGATATCATGAGTCTTTGGTACATCCTGTAATGATGCAAAGTAAAGCACATGAAAACATTCTCATTGTAGGTGGTGGTGATGGTATGGCACTTCGAGAAGTCTTAAAGTATGAGGGTATTCAGCACGTAACCGTGGTAGATTTAGACCCAGCCATGACCAAACTTTTTAAAGAGCATCCAACACTGAGTAAACTTAATGACAATGCTTACGACAACCCTATTGTCAAAGTTGTCAATCAAGATGCGTGGAAATTTATTGAGAACTCTAAAACACTTTACGATGTCATCATCATAGACCTACCAGACCCCAACAACATTTCGTTAAGCCGTCTCTACTCTCAAACCTTTTATAAGATTTTAACTAGCCATCTCTCACGCTCTGGAGCGATGGTAACACAAGCTTCATCGCCTTTGTTTACGCGTAAAGCCTATTGGAGCATTTATGAGACCATGAAAAGAACTCAGCTTCACACCAAAGCTTACCATACCTATGTTCCTAGTTTTGGAGAGTGGGGTTTTGTCATGGCATCGAAATTTCCTGTGCATTTTGAAAACTACAAGCCTAAAGAGCGTTTAAAGTACCTCAATAGTTTGGTTTTAAAACGAATGGAGATTTTTGGAAAAGACATTGAGCATTTAGAAGTTGAACCTAACAAGTTAAGCACCCATAGACTCATCGAGTATTATGATGCTGGTTGGAAGATTTGGTATGAGTAAGGATTTTGAAACACCTTACTTTCTACTACATAACGAGAAGCTAGAGAAAAATCTAAAAAAACTCAAAACCCTAGAGAGACTAGCCAATGTCAAAATACTCCACACCCTAAAAAGTTTTAACCAAAGTAGTATTACGCCTACCATAGCAAAAGAGCTTACAGGGATGAGCATAAGCTCTAAAAATGAGCTTCAAATGGCAAAAGAAGCTTCTGCTAGACATATTCATCTCTATGCCCCTGCTTTTAAAGAACAAGAGCTTTTAAGCTACATAGATGATGTAAATAGCATCTCTTTTAATTCACTGGGGCAATGGAAACGATTTAAAAACTTAGGGGACAAGAGCTCTAAAGGTTTACGCATTAACCCTAAGTTGTCATTGAATATTCCTAGCCACTGTAATGCCAATCTAAGCAGTTCTCGTTTGGGTGTTTACTATGCCCAGTTTTTACAATGTTATGCTGACAACCCATTGACTTTTCAACAACTAGAGGGTTTACACTTTCATGCTCTTTTTCAAGACAAGGTACAAGACTTGTCTATACTTTTAGAACATATTTTAAATAACTATGCACATATATTACCTCACTTAAAGTGGCTAAACTTAGGTGGTGGTCATGACTTTACATCTGTTGACTATGGGGTTGATACTTTTATTAAAGAGCTTGTAAACTTTCAAAAACTTTATCCCAACATAGAAATTTACTTTGAACCTGGAGAGTCTGTAACTAAGGGATGTGGGGAGTTTGTAGCAAGTGTTTTAGACATTGTAAAAGTAGCTGACAAAAACATTGTCATCTTAGACACTTCCATTGAAACCCATCTTTTAGATGTTGCCATAGTGAAGCTAAAATTAAAAGTCAAAGAGACACAAAAAAAGCCAACTCCATATCTCTATGAACTCACAGGAAATTCTTGTCTGCAAGGAGACCAGATAGGTGAATACTTTTTTACCCATCCTTTACAAGTAGGTGACAAAATTGTTTTTGAAGATATACTAGCCTATAGCATGGTGAAGATGACCAAGTTTAATGGCATGGAAAAGGCTAGATTTTATGTAATCTAATTTAACAACAACTACTCTTTTAACTCTAAAAGCTCTTTCATGCTATATGTAAACTTCTCCTGATATTTATCTAAAGCTAAGATATCTTCCTTTTCTGCATATTTTTGCAAGGAACTCGCTTGATTGGCAAAATCTTTTATGATGTGGTAACCCCCTCTTCTAAATATTTGTCTATTTCTTTTATAAGATTTTTAATAGACTTAGCTGTAAAGGTAATACTTCTCATAAAACTTTTTTCTCTAAATACTTTCTATCTAGTAGCCCATAAATCTCTTTTTCTAATGCTTTTATATTAAAAGGCTTAGGAATAAATGCATCTGCACCTAATAGTAAACTTTCTTTTTTTTCAGTCTCATCAGAACTTATAATCATTATTGGGATATTGGCTATTTTTTCAATTTTACGTACCTCTTTTAGTGTCTCAAAGCCATTCATTTTTGGCATATTAATATCCAAAAGAACAATATCAATATGGTGAACTAACATCATAGCTAATGCCTCTTCACCATCTTTTGCTTGTAATACTTCAATATTTTTATTTTTTGCCAACATAGAAACAACTAAAAGACGATTAAACAAATCATCTTCTGCAATTAACAAACTTATCTTTTTAACCATTTGATTCATAGTGAATCCTTTATATAAGAA
>JALWLW010000035.1 GCA_027081065.1 Campylobacteraceae bacterium | reverse complement strand
TTGGTGGTGGTGATGCTCAAGTAGAATCTGCTGCAATTACACAAGCATACATTACTTATAACCTTAATGATACTTTCTTTAAAGTTGGTCGTCAAACACTTCCAAAGTCACTCTCTCCATTTGCATACTCTGAGGGTTGGCAAATGTTTAAAAATACTATGGATGCTGGATTAGTAGTTAACAAAAGTGTCCCAGACACAACACTTGTTTATGCAGCAGTTGGTAAAGCAAATTCTAGTATTGGTAACCTTGGTAATTTTGATAAAATTAATGAAAATGGTAATGTTGTACACATGGTTACTGCACAAAACAAATCTGTTTCAAACTTAACACTTACAGGTACATACTACTATGCTCCTGATATGATAAGTGATGGAAATGATGCAAATATTCTTTGGGGAGATGCTAAATATAAAGCTTCTGGACTTAATTTTGCACTACAAGGTGGTCAAATTTCTGGAGATACAAAAGACTCTACAACAGCATGGGGTGCTAAAGTAGGTGGAAAAATTGGTATGATTAATGCATCTGTTGCATATTCATCAGTAGGTGCTGGAGATTTCAGAATCACTAACTTCGCAACAGTACAAAATCCAGCACCAGGTGTAGGTATCAAATCTCCACTTTACACACAGCAAGTTCTTAACAACATTGGTAATCACCAAGCGGCAAACTCTGACTGGATCAAAGTTGCTGCAAGCACAAAAGCACTTGGTGGTAAAGTAGGTGTTGCTTATGGTCAAGCTATGGATAACAACAGCCCTGAAAAAGGTGAAACAGGTTCTGCATTTGGTCCAAACCCATATGAGTTTGACTTAACATACAAAACTAAGCTTTCTAAAGACACAACTTTCTTTGCTGCTTATGTTTTAACAGGTAGAGATAGACAAACAGTTTCAGAAGATTCAAATAACTTTCTTCGTTTTTGGGCAAGATATAGCTTTAACTAGTTATTGCTCTTAAAAAGCTTTTCAAACTTCTAGAGTTTAGGTATAAAGCCTAAACTCTAACCTTTTTTTAACTTATTTACATTTTACTATATAATTTTTTTATTAGAAATAAATCGCTTTCTAGTAATTTCTTGTAGAGCAACTTCCTCCATTTACATGAAAAGTACCTACATAGCCACACCCTTTACACTCAAAAGTTAGCATCTTTGGAGCAGAACAACCTGTACTTCGTTGGTCAATAAGTTCCATACCTTTTTTATGACATTTAGGGCAAATTCCTTCTTGTATGGCTCGTAAGTTTTCTTTTTTTTCACGCATAAAGTAGATGTAGCTAATGACTAAGCCAATAATCACAATAAGTAGAAAGAAGAGTAGATAAAAACTCATGATATTCCTTTATAATGTAAGTTTTAACATTTTATCTGAATCTTACAACTTTAGGTATAAATATTATATTAATTTTAAATTTTATTATTTTTAAAGTTTAAATATAATTTTTTATGTTATTATTTATTAATAAATATAAGCAGTTTAAAGGATTTATTTTGACAAAAAAAGAACAGTTTATTGATGTACTTAGAAGTTCTGAAATGCCTATTACCATCTCTGAATGGGCGACTAAAATTGTTGAGGAATATCCCTCTATCTTGAAACAAATAAACGGTAAAACGAATGAGACCATGACTTTAAAATCATTGGCATCAAGCATAAGTTTAAAAGTTTCAAAAGGAGAGTTTTCTGATATTAAAGTTTTAGATACTAAGCCATACCGACAAGTAATGTATGTTTCTGAAAACAAAAAAAATGATTTAACTAAAAAAGAACTTCAAAAAGATGTTGAATATCTTTTGATAGAAGAGAAGAAAAATGAAGATATTAAAAAATCTAGAGAACAAGAACGATATCGATTAGAAGAGTTAGAAAATATAATGATACAGCTTAATAGATACTTTTCACTAAATTTTGAACTACACCATATTTATTCTTTATCAAGTGGTAAGAAGGAAGCAAAACACCATATAGATAATCTTCAGCTACTGACAAAAGAGCATAGATTATTGGCTAAAAATAAGCTAAATAGATTTTCAATTGAAGAACAAAAAGCATATATTAAAAGGGTTATTGTATTACATATGATGATTAATAAACAAATCGATATAAGTCTAATAGATGAAGTGCTAGAAATGCTATTAGAAAGATTAGGGAAAGTTTATTAACGTGAAAAGACCTATACAAGTTTTTTATCTGATGAGTTAAAAGAGGAGTTAGCAGAGCATATCAAAGGCTTGATAGCTAACATCAGAATGGCTTTAACTAACATTTAGCCTTATTTTATCATTTGCGTACTGATGTATTAACATCTGTATAATGTTCTGATAGGGTATAGAGTTCTCTAAAGCTTTTTTCTTTAACTCATAAATATCATTCTCACTAACTCTTATTGAGATGGCTTTTTTCTTTTGATTCTTGATGTATGATTGTAGCTCTTTGGTTCTCTCATTAAGATTACCTTTTGATACCCATTCACCACCCTCTACACTCTCTAAAATCTCTTTTTCAAACTCATCATAGTTACTCATGGTTAACTCCTTTTGAATTGTATTTTTTGTTCATCTTTCTTGATGGAATAACAGTTTTTAAAAATATTGATTCCTTATCTTCAACATAAGGCATAATATGTACATAATCTTTTATCTTAATCAAAATAATAAACATATTCTGATTAGGGTATTTCTCTTTGTTTGGGTGTTTTAAGTCATCTAAAAGATAACCCCCTTCAAGAGATAAAATTACATCTTCAAAACTTATACCTCTTTGTTCTTTTAAAATTTCATTTTTTTCAAGACTGTACCTAATGGTTTTATTGTCAATCATAATTTATATTAACCTTTATTTGTCATACAATGTATTTTATTATAAATAAACTCTTTTGTCAAATCTTTTTTCAAAAATATGTAGGGCATAGAAATAGAACTCAAAATAGGTAAAATATGTGAATTTTTTATGAGCATGTGACTAGAGAGAAATTTCATAACCTTAAATGATTAAGTCAATATCTGTATTGTAGGATTTAGAAGAGTTTTTTGTTTTGAAATGGCTGAGAGGAAGGGATTCGAACCCTCGGTGAGTTACCCCACACAGACGTTCCAGGTCTGTACCTTCGACCACTCGGACACCTCTCAATGGTATTTCATAGGTGAAGTGTGGAATTATAGCCAATAGGCTTTAATATCTGATAAATTTAATCCCTTATAAGTAATTTTTTGATATTATTCTTTCGCTCCTTTTAGACCTATGCAACGGCATTGGTGGACAACGGGTCAGGATGGGAACATAGCAGCCCACCCACCCTTGCTGTGTGCCGTAGGTATCTGGAAGGGGTACTTTATTCCCCCTCGTCATTTATTACAACCCACTCATAAAATGGTAAAGCTTCAAATACTACATTTTCAATTCTAAACTCAAAGTTACTTGCAATCGTGATAATATATACTTTTTTAATGTTTAATTTTTTATAAATATTAAATTTACTATGTGCTTTTTTCCAAAAATATTCTTCTGTCTCAAAGGGAATAGGGAGAATAAGCGTATTTTCATAAGTAATATAACCATTGAGTCCAAAAGATTTAAATGCTACATTATGTTTAACCAAAGAGAGTGCAATCATACTTTCAAACTGTTTGGGAAAACTTTGATTTAGATTTAAATATTTAGCTAAGGCAAAATCAAAAAAGAGTAATTTTTTTTGTTTTGGATTTTCAATATGATTTATAAAGGTAATAATATTTTGTTCTTCAAAAGATTTAATTTGTCTATAGATTAAATCTTTTGAAATTTTGTAACGCTCTTTAGCATGGGTATAGAGTTGATATGTTGTGACAGTTACCCCATTAAAATAGGCAAGTACAGTAAGTAGTTTTTGTTCAGATTTAGAAAAATGACTACGTAAAAAATTTAAAAACAATTGTTCTTTTGGTGTTGATTGAATGGCAAGTTGTGGGAGCGTACCTTGTCGTAAAAAAAGATTGAAAACTTGTTTTTCTGTACCTCTTTTTTGAAAAGAGAAAAATTCTTCATAATCAAGTAGAGGAAGCTTGAGTTTTATAAAGTCTTCATCGTAAGGATAATTAGTAGAAGCTAAAATAATGAGTTGTTTGACCTGTGGTAAAGATTCAAAATATCCATGGCTATAATGATCTAAGACTAGATAATTAATTCCATTGCTATCTACAAAGCTTTGTACATCTTCTTCCATGATGTCCATAAAGAAAAATTTTGGATCGTTAAAGTCTATGTAGAGTGTTTCTTCTTTGTCAAAGTTCATAAGATAATCAAGTGCTAAGGAGCTCTTACCAGAAGCTATTGAACCATAAATAAAAACTTTAGGCATATTGGGCATATTAAATTTTCTTGGATGATAAGTAGTGATTTCATTGTTTCTATCATAGAAATATTCTAGTAATTGCATTCATAAGAGTAGCATATTTCCTTTTAAAAAGGAAATAAAATATCATTTTTGTCTAAAAGTACTATAAAATACATCCTAAATAAAAGCCTATATGAGTATAATTGCGTTCCAAAATTTAGTTAGGAGCTAAAAAGTCATGTAAATGCATGGTTTTTTTAGTAAGCTGACGAGTTCTTTATAAGGTAAATTAAATGGAAAAAATTAGACTTAAGCTTAAAGCTTATGATCATCGTGTTTTAGACAGATCGGTTGCTTCAATTGTTGAAGCTGTTAAACGTACAGGTGCAGAACTTATTGGCCCAATTCCAATGCCAACTAAGATTAAAAAGTACACTGTTCTTAAATCTCCTCACGTTAACAAAGATGCGAGAGAGCAATTTGAGATTAGAATTCACGGAAGAATGATTGATATTGTTTCAGCTACTTCGGACACTATAGATTCACTTATGAAACTAGACCTGGCTCCAGAAGTTGATGTTGAAATCAGATCAATGGACAAATAGGAGTAGATGATGGAATTTATTATTGAAAAAGTAGGTATGAGTAGAACAGTTGGTGTTCCAAGTATTCCTGTAACCCTTTTAAAAGTTATCGAAACTAAAGTATGTGAAGTACGTGAAGATGGTAAAGCTGTAGTTGCTTACCATAGCAGCAAAAAAATCAATAAAAGTATTGAAGGTCAACAGGCTAAATTCGGTATTGATAAAGAGTTTAACAAGTTTATGACTATTAGAGTAGCTGAAGGTACAGAAGCTGGTGATTATTCAGCAGCAGCTTTAGCAGATGCTGAATTAGTTAAAACTTCACTAAACACTAAAGGACGTGGTTTCCAAGGTGGTATGAAACGTCACGGATTTGGTGGTGGACCAGCATCTCATGGTCATAGATTTGGTAGAAGAATTGGTTCTATTGGTAATGCTGAGTGGCCTGGACGTGTTCAAAAAGGTAAAAAAATGCCAGGTCAGTACGGAAACACACAAGTTACAGTTAAAAATGATGTTATTTCATTTGATGCTGAAAATGGAATTTTAGTATTAAAAGGTTCAATCCCTGGTCACAATGGTGCTCGTGGATTGGTAAGGATAGTTAAATAATGAGTGCAACAGTAATTAAAATAAGTGACCTTCCAGAGTCATATTCGGACATTAACCCACATAACCTTTATTTGTATTGTAAATCTTATGCAGCCGGACTAAGAGCGAATACTGCAACAGCAAAAACGCGTTCAGAAGTTCGTGGTGGTGGTAAGAAGCCTTGGGCTCAAAAAGGTGGAGGACGTGCAAGAGCAGGTTCTGTTAGATCGCCTATCTTTGTTGGTGGTGGTGTTGCGTTTGGTCCTAAGAACAACAGAAACTATGATCAAAAAGTAAACAAAAAACAGAAAAAATTAGCACTTAACTTCGCATTAGCAGAGTTAGCAGCTAACGAAAAACTTTTTGTTGTTGACAACGTTACAATTGAGTCAGGTAAAACTAAAGATGCAACTGCATTTGTTAATGAACTTGGTCAAAGAGATGTATTGGTTGTTAAAGAACTAATTGATGACAAAACATTCCTTGCATTTAGAAACCTTCAAAATGCATATTTAATTGAAGCAAATGAGCTTAACGCCTACCTAGCAGCTGCTTATCACTCAGTGGTAATTGAAAAGTCTGTTTGGGAAAAATTAATAAAAGAGAACTAAGATGGCAGATATTACAGATATTAAATCAATCTTGTACACAGAAAAAACACTTGCTATGCAAGAAGATGGTGTACTTGTTGTTCAAACCAGTCCAAGAATGACTAAAAATGGTCTAAAAGCAGTTTTCCAAGAGTATTTTGGTGTTAAACCTCTAAGAGTAAATTCTATGAGAGTTAATGGTAAAGTGAAAAGATTCAAAGGTATCGAAGGTAAAAGACCAGACTCTAAAAAGTTTTACGTGTTCTTACCAGAAGATGCAAAAATTGACAGTTTAGCAGTGTAGGGAGAATACGATGGCAATTAAATCATATAAACCAACCACAGCAGGGCGTAGATATATTACTAACCTTGACTCTGGTGACATTACAGCAAAAGCTTCAGTTAGATCACTTTTGAAAAAACTTCCACGTTCAGCTGGTAGAAATTCAAACGGTAGAATTACTTCTCGTCACAGAGAGGGTGGAGCTAAAAAACTTTACAGAATCATTGATTTTAAAAGAAACAAATTTGGTGTTGAAGGAACAGTAGCTACTGTTGAGTACGACCCATACAGAACTTGTAGAATTTGTTTGGTTAAATACACTGATGGTGATAGAAGATATGTTCTTCAAGCTAAAGGTATGAGTGTTGGTGACAAAATCATGTCAGCTGAGTCTGGACTTGATATTCTTACAGGTAACTGTATGAAACTTAAAGCTATTCCTGTTGGAACATTGGTTCATAACATTGAGCTTAATCCTGGTCAAGGTGGATCAATCGCTCGTTCAGCTGGTGGTTATGCACAAATTATGGGTAGAGATGGTAAATACGTTTCACTTAGACTTCCATCTGGTGAGATGAGATATGTTCTTGGTGAGTGTTTAGCAACTATCGGTACTGTTGGGAGCGAAGATTGGGCAAATGTTGTTGGTGGTAAAGCTGGTCGTCAAAGACATAGAGGTATTAGACCACAAACTAGAGGATCTGCGATGAACCCTATTGATCACCCACATGGTGGTGGTGAAGGTAAAACTAACTCTGGACGACATCCTGTTTCTCCATGGGGTATGCCGACTAAAGGTTATAAAACTCGTAAGAAAAAAGCTAGTGATAAATTAATTATCTCTAAGAGAAAGAAGTAAGGGTAAGAGATGGCAAGATCAACTAAAAAAGGTCCATTTATAGATGACCACTTAAAGAAAAAAGTTCTTAAGGCTAAAGAAGAGGGTTCTCACAAACCTATCAAAACTTGGTCAAGAAGATCAGTTATTTTTCCTGATTTCATTGGTTTAACAATCAATGTTCACAACGGTAGACAGTTTGTTCCTGTATTTATTACAGAAAACCACGTTGGATATAAACTAGGTGAATTTGCACCAACAAGAACATTTAAGGGCCATAAAGGTTCTGTTCAGAGAAAAGGGTAGGTTATGAGTAAAGCAGTATTAAAATTTACAAGAGTAGCACCTAACAAAGCTAGAATGATTGCTAGAGAAGTTCAAGGGATGAATGCTGAACTTGCACTTGCATCATTAGAATTTATGCCTAATAAGGCTGCTAGATTAATTTCTAAAGTTATTGCATCTGCAGTAGCAAATGGTGATTTTGAGCCAGAAGAAGTAGTAATTACCTCTTGTAGAGTAGACAAAGCATCATTTATGAAAAGATTTAGACCAAGAGCAAGAGGAACTGCAAGTAGAATCCTTAAGCCAACAGCTCACATCATGGTAGAAGTAGCAAAAGCAGAGGAGGCATAATATGGGTCAAAAAGTCAATCCTATAGGTCTTAGACTTGGAATTAACAGAAACTGGGAATCAAGATGGTTTCCTAAAAAAGAGAGAACAGCAGCATTTATTGCTGAAGATTATGCATTAAGAAAGTACTTAAAAAAAGAGCTTTTCTATGCAGGTGTCTCTAATATTATTATAGAAAGAACAGCAAAAAAAGTAAGAATTACTATTGTAACTGCTAGACCTGGAATTATCATTGGTAAAAAAGGTGCAGATATTGAGAAGTTAAAATCTACTTTGAACAAAATGTTTAAAAAAGATATATCTCTTAACATTAAAGAAGAAAAACGTGCTCAAGCTTCTGGTCAATTAGCAGCTGAAAACGTTGCTACTCAACTCGAACGTCGTGTTGCATTTAGACGTGCAATGAAAAAAGTTATTCAAGGTGCATTAAAGTCTGGAGCAAAAGGAATTAAAGTTTCTGTCTCAGGTAGACTTGGTGGTGCTGAGATGGCTAGAACTGAGTGGTACTTAGAAGGACGTGTTCCTCTTCATACACTTAGAGCTAAAATTGATTATGGTTTTGCAGAAGCACAAACGACTTATGGAATCATTGGTATTAAAGTTTGGATTTTCAAAGGTGAAGTACTTGCTAAAGGTATTCAAGCTGAGCAAAAAGAAGAACAAAGAGGTGGTCGTAAGCCACGTCAAAAGAGAGGTGAATAGTTATGTTAATGCCTAAAAGAACCAAATACCGTAAGGTAATGAAAGGTCGTAACAGAGGTAAGTCATTTAGAGGTAACAAGATTGAGTTTGGTGAGTTTGCTCTTAAAGCTACTTCAGCTGGAAGAATTAACTCTAGACAAATCGAAGCAGCCAGAATTACAATGACTCGTGAAATGAAGAGACAAGGTAAATCTTGGATTCGTGTTTTTCCTGATAAACCTCTTACAAGAAAACCTCTTGAGACAAGAATGGGTAAAGGTAAAGGTGCAGTTGAAGAGTGGGTTATGAACATTAAGCCAGGAAGAATTGTATTTGAAGTAGCTGGTGTTCCTGAAGAGGTTGCACGTAAAGCATTAACACTTGCTTTACATAAGCTTCCATTCCAATGTAAAATTATCGCTGCGAAGGATAGTAATGAAATATACTGATATTAAAGATAAAAGCGTAGAAGAGTTAAACGCAATGCTTAAAGAGAAGAAGCTTGAGCTTTTTACACTTAAAGCAAAGCAAAAAACAATGCAACTTACTAACACTAGTGAGTTGAGAGTAGCGAAAAAAGATATCGCTAGAATCCTAACAGCACTTACAGCTGTTGCGAAGTAAGGGGTGCGAGTATGCCAAAAAGACAAATAACTGGTACAGTAATTAAAATCGCAGGTGAAAAGACAGCTACTATTGTAGTTGAGCGTAAAGTTATTCACCCTAGATACCACAAAACTGTTAAAAGATTTAAAAAGTATCTTATTCATGATGAAAAAGCTACAGCAAAAGTTGGAGATACAATCTCTGCGATTGAGTGTAGACCAATGTCAAAAAGAAAAACTTTTAGACTTTTAGAAATTGTTAAAGCAGGAGAAGAGTAATGATCCAAGGTTTTACAAGATTAACTGTTGCAGACAACAGTGGTGCAAAAGAGATTATGTGTATCAAAGTTCTTGGTGGTTCTAAGAGAAGATACGCTTCAGTAGGTGATGTTATTGTTGCCTCTGTTAAAAAAGCTCTTCCAACAGGAAAAGTTAAAAAGGGTAAAGTAGTTAAAGCTGTTGTTGTAAGAACTCACAAAGAGATTCAGAGAGAAAATGGTTCTTTAATCAGATTCGATGACAACGCTGCTGTAATTATTGATGATAAAAAACAACCAATTGGTACACGTATTTTTGGACCTGTAGCTAGAGAAACTAGATACGCAGGATTCATGAAAATTGTATCACTTGCTCCAGAGGTATGGTAATGGCAAATAAAAAATTTAAAATCAAAAAAGGTGACCAAGTTTTGGTTATCGCTGGTGATGACAAAGGGACAAAAGCAACTGTTCTTAAAGTACTTAAAAAACAAGATGCAGTTATTGTAGAGGGTTGTAAAATTGCTAAGAAAACTGTTAAGCCAAGTGAAGAGAATAAAGATGGTGGTTTCGTAAATAAAGAGATGCCAATTCATATTTCTAATGTAAAAAAAGTAGAGGCGTAATCTTATGAGTAGAATGAAGCAAAAGTACATTGACATTACGGCTGCACTTAGAGAAGAGTGTGAGATTAAAAATGTAATGCAGACACCTAAGCTTGAGAAAATTGTTATCTCTGTTGGTGCTGGTGAAGAGGGTAAGGACAACAAACTTATCGCAAACATGACAGATACAATCTCACTAATTGCTGGTCAAAAAGCAGTAGTAGTTAATGCTAAAAAATCGGTTGCTGGTTTTAAAGCAAGAGAAGGTGCACCATCAGGTATTAGAGTAACATTACGTGGTGAAAACATGTATAACTTCTTTGATAAATTAGTCTCAATTGCTCTTCCAAGAGTAAAAGATTTCCGTGGAACACCAAGAAAAGGTTTTGATGGACGTGGTAACTACAACTTTGGTCTTCAAGAGCAACTTATGTTCCCAGAAGTAGAATTTGATAATATTATTAAAACTCATGGTATGAACATTACAATTGTAACAAGTACTGAATCTGATAAAGAAGCATTCACTCTTTTAGAGAAGCTTGGAATGCCTTTCGCTAAAGGAAAGAACTAATGGCTAAGAAATCAATGATAGCTAAACAGAAGCGACCTGCTAAGTTTAGCTCAAGAGCATATACAAGATGTAACATTTGTGGTAGACCACACTCTGTTTATAAAGATTTTAGTCTTTGCAGAATTTGTTTAAGAAAAATGGCAAACGAGGGTTTAATCCCTGGTATGAAAAAATCAAGCTGGTAAGGAGAAGTAAAAGATGATGACAGATATAATTGCAGACTCTCTTACTCGAATAAGAAATGCTGCACAAAGAAGATTAGATGTTACAACACTTCTTCACTCAAAAACAATTGAGGCTACAGTTTCTATTTTAGTAGACAAGGGTTACCTTGAGAGTTATAAAGTAAAAGAAGATGGTAATAAAAAGACAATTAAAGTTGTACTTAAGTATGACGAAAATGGTCACAGTGTAATCAATGAAGTGAAAAAGATTTCTAAGCCAGGTAGACGTGTTTACCAAACAGCGGCAGAGATTCGTTCATTTAAAAATGGTTACGGAACACTAGTAGTATCTACCAACAAAGGCGTGATTGCAAATGATGAAGCATTCAAGCAAAAAGTTGGTGGTGAAGTTATCTGTAGTATTTGGTAAGGAGAAGATATGTCAAGAGTAGGAAAACAACCTGTAGCCGTTGCTAACGGTATTGATGTATCTGTAGATGGTACAGCTTTAGTTGCTAAAAAAGGCAACTTAGAGAAGAGACTTGAGACTCATGGTCGAGTTGGAATCGCTATTGATGGAAGTGAAGTAACATTTTCAAAAGTAGGTGAAGCTAAAGAGAGTGCAGCTTTCTGGGGAACTTACCGTGCATTATTTGCTAATATTATTGAAGGTTTAGATAAAGGTTTTCAAAAATCTTTAGAGATCAATGGTGTTGGTTATAGAGCAGCTGTTCAAGGTAAAACACTTAACTTACAACTTGGTTTCTCACATCCAATTGATTTTGCTATTCCAGAAGGTGTAGAGATTACTGTTGAGAAAAACCTTATTCATATTAAGGGTACAGACAAACAGACTATTGGTCAAGTTGCTGCTGAGATTAGAAGCTTTAGACCACCAGAGCCTTACAAAGGTAAGGGTGTTAAGTATACTGATGAAGTTATTGTCAGAAAAGCTGGAAAATCAGCAAGTTAATAGGAGCATAAGATGTTAAAAAGTATTCAAAAAAGAAAAAACAAACTTAGAATTCAACGTAAAAGAAGAGTTAGAGGTAAGATTTCTGGAACAGTAGAACTTCCTAGAGTCTCTATTTTTAAATCAAATAGACATGTTTATGCTCAAGCTATTGATGATATTGCTGGTGTAACACTTACTTCTGCTGATGGTAATAAGATGGGTTTAAAAGCGAATAAAGAAGATGCTAAAAAAGTAGGTGCTGCAATGGCAGATGCTCTTAAAGCTAAAAATATTGAAACAGTTGTTTTCGATAGAAACGGTTACCTCTATCATGGTGTTGTTGCAGCATTTGCAGACGCTCTTAGAGAAGCTGGAATTAAGTTTTAAGGAGAAGATGAATGTTAGCAGAAAATATCGATAGAGAAAAATTTGAAGAGAAAATCGTAAACATTGGTCGTGTTACTAAAGTTGTAAAGGGTGGTAGACGTTTTAGATTTACAGCACTTGTAGTAATTGGTGACAAAAATGGTACTATTGGTTATGGTACAGGTAAAGCAAAAGAGGTTCCAGATGCTATTAAAAAAGCAGTTGATGACGCTTTTAAATCACTTGTACATGTAAATGTTAAGGGTACAACTATTGCTCATGATGTTCAGCAAAAAACAGGTGCAAGTAGGATTATCTTAAGACCAGCGAGTGAGGGTACAGGGACAATCGCCGGTGGTGCGATGAGACCAGTATTTGAGCTTGCAGGTATTCAAGATGTTATTGCAAAATCATTGGGTTCAAATAACCCTAACAACCTTGTAAGAGCAACGATTGATGCTCTTGTAAAGATTAAAAAGTAAGGGAGTAGATATGGCATTACATAATTTACAACCAGCAGCAGGTTCAACACGTAATAGAAAACGTGTTGGTCGTGGTCAAGGTTCAGGAACAGGTAAAACTTCAGGACGTGGTAACAAAGGTCAGAAGTCAAGAACTGGTTACTCAGCTAAAAGAGGTTTTGAAGGTGGACAAATGCCACTTTACAGAAGATTACCAAAAATTGGTTTTTCTTCTCGTGTAATTAAACCTCATTCAATTAATGTAGATAAAAATAAAGTAGTTGCTGAATTAGCTGAAATTACTATGGAGACAATTAAGTCTGTATATAAACTTCAAAAATCTGTTACAAAAGTAAAGCTTATTGGTGCAGGTGCTAAAGATTTAGCAGCTAAAATCAAAGATGAAGCTGTTACAACGAGTGGTAACTAACCATGAGTAATGCTTTAACTCAGAAAATACTGATTACTTTTGGATTTCTATTTGCCTACAGAGTTTTAGCATACGTACCAGTTCCTGGTGTTGATACTGCCGTAATTGCTTCATTTTTTAATGGGCAAGGTGTTGGAGACATGGTTAACATGTTCTCTGGTGGTGCAATTGAGCGTTTTTCAATTATTTCACTTGGAATCATGCCTTACATTACAGCTTCAATTGTAATGGAGCTTATGGCTGCTACTTTTCCTGCAATTGGTCAGATGAAAAAAGAGCGTGATGGAATGCAAAAATATATGCAAATCATTCGTTATGCAACCATTGTAATTACACTGGTTCAAGCATTTGGTGTCTCTGTAGGACTTCAAAATATGAATGGTGCTGTACTCATTGATCCAATGACATTTACTATTATTACAACAGCTTCCATGTTAACAGGTACAATGTTGCTTATGTGGATTGGTGAGCGTATTACTCAGAGTGGTATTGGTAACGGTATTTCATTGATTATTTTTGCTGGTATTGTCTCAGGAATTCCTTCGGCTATTTCTAACACAATGACTTCAGTAAATACAGGAGCATTATCATTCTTAGCTGTATTGGCAATGATAGCTATTATTTTTGCAACTATTTTTGTTATTATTTATATTGAACTTGGTGAGCGTAGAATTCCTATCTCTTATTCAAGAAAAACAATAATGCAAAATCAAGATAAAAGAGTAATGAACTACATCCCAATAAAAGTAAACTTGGCAGGTGTTATTCCTCCAATTTTTGCAAGTGCCGTGTTAATGTTCCCTCTGACAATGTTAGGGAGTTCAGACAATGAGTATGCTAAGATGGTTGCTGATGCTTTAGCACCGGGTGGTATGGCATTTAATGCTGCTACTTTTGTACTGGTAGTATTTTTTGCATTTTTTTATGCGTCTATTGTATTTAACGCGAAAGATATTGCAGACAACTTAAAGCGTCAAGGTGGGTTTATTCCTGGTGTTCGTCCAGGTGAGCATACTAAAGAGTTTATTAATGAAGTGGCAAGTAGATTGACAGGTTCAGGTGCGTTTTATTTGGCACTTATTTCTACTTTACCATTCATATTGATTAACTCCATTGGTGCAGCATTCTACTTTGGTGGGGTTGCTGTGCTTATTATTGTTCAAGTTGCCCTTGATACAATGAGAAAAATTGAAGCACAAATCTATATGAACAAATATGAAACTTTAGGTGCAGTAGGTCTATAATGGCAATTGCACTTCGTAAACCTAACGAACTCACTAAGCTTGCAAAAGCTGGTGAAATTGTTGGGAAAACACTAAAATACCTTCAAGAAAATGTTACTGTTGGAATGACCCTTTCTGAAATTGATGCTATGGGCGAAGCTTTTATTAGAGAGCATGGTGCAGAGCCATCTTTTAAGGGTCTTTATGGTTTTACTGGTTCTGTCTGTACTTCGCTTAATGAAGTATGTATTCATGGTGTACCAAGTGAGATAAAAGTACAAGAGGGTGATATATTAGGACTGGACTTAGGAACTAAAATAGATGGTTATTTTGGTGATGCAGCCATTACCATGCCTATTGGTAAGATTTCTCAAAAAGATGAAGAATTAATCGCTTGTGCGAAAGATTCACTCTATCATGCGATAGAAAATATTCGAGTAGGTATGAGATTTAAAGAACTTTCTCATATATTAGAACAATTTATTTTATCACGTGGCTATGTTCCTCTACGTGACTTTTGTGGTCATGGTATTGGTAAAAAACCTCATGAAGAACCAAATATTCCTAATTATGTGGATGGTAATCCGAAACAGGGTCCAAAGATTAAAAATGGTATGGTCTTCTGTTTAGAACCAATGGTTTGTCAACAATCTGATGAACCTAAAATTTTAGAAGATAAGTGGTCAGTTGTTAGTACAGATAGACTACGCTCTTCTCATTATGAGCATACCGTAGCAATTGTGGATGGTAAGGCAGTAATTTTAACTGATGCCCAGCCTACACATAACTTGTAAACTATTCCAAAATTAAATAAAAAACAGTACAGATTCAAAGGAGAATTAAATGGCTAAAGACGACGTAATTGAAATTGACGGTAAAGTAATTGAAGCATTACCAAATGCAACTTTTAGAGTAGAGTTAGATAACAAACACGTTATCCTTTGTCATATTGCTGGAAAAATGAGAATGCACTACATTAAAATTTTACCAGGTGATAAAGTAAAAGTTGAATTAACACCATACAGCCTTGATAAAGGGCGTATTACTTTTAGATATAAATAGGCTCTAAAGTTTAACATATCAATGGGTATTTTTAAATACTCATTGTTTTTTTAGCTTAACACCTTTGGAAACTTCAAAGTAAAGATGCTCCCTTTTTTAAGTTCAGACTCCAACGAAATTTCAATCTTATTAGCACGACAAATTCCCATAACAATATCAAGCCCAATTCCAAATCCACCAGAACCTTTTTGTGTTACACGTTTGTAGCGTTTAAAAATCTTTTTTTGGTCTTCTTTTTTTATGCCCATTCCCTCATCTTTAATTTGCAAGATATTGTCTTGAAGTGAAATATCAATAGCTTTATTTTTATAGGAATATTTTATGGCATTAGATATAAGATTATTAATTAACTTTCTCATACTATTCTTGTCCATATGAATCATAAGTGTATTAAGTTCAGCATTGATGTTAATATTTTTATTCGCTGCAATTTCCTTAAAGTATTTTATGGATTCATGTATATGTTCAGCTAAGTCAAATGTCTCTTTTAATTCAATATCTAAGTCATTAAAAGCTAAGTAAGCAATAGAGTTATATGTCTCTGCAATCATTTTTGAAGACATTAGCATGTGTTCAACCATCTCTTTGTCATATTGGTTTTTAAGGTAATTGGCTGACATCATAAGTGCTGTAACCGGGGTGTTGAGTTCATGAGCTGAATCTTTCATAAAACGGCTTAAAATGGCAAAATTTTCTTTAGCTGGTTTGAGTAGTAACCGTGCTAAGAAATAACCTACAAAGGCGACAAAAATGGAGGCAAGAGAAAGTCTAATCCAAAGTAATGATTTCAACTCTTGCATATTTGCTGTAAGACGTGAATCTTCAATGATAATATAGACAACATTTTGAATAGGTTGTTCAAGTTCACTGACATAAAATGCTGAAGTATGGTTATTGTAGTTTATCTGGTCAAAGTTGACATTTTTAGTCGTTAAATTAGCTCGAATAAGTTGTTTATTTTTATCAAAAAGACCTACTTTAATATCTGATTCATTTTGAAAAAATGAATCAAGGTTAGCATTTTTCATAAGCTTTATTTTGATTTGATCAACCGTCCCTTTCATAGTACTGTTACACATACGGTCAATGGTGACTATTTTTTCTTTATAATAATAGAAGCCAATAGAACCAAGCATGAGTAGAGAAGAGGAGATGTAGATAAGTAAAAAGCTGATTAAAGCTCGACGTTCATTATGATACAAGGCGATACCCCATTCCTCGTATGGTTTCAATATTGTCTTTACCAATAACAGCTCTTAAATTACGAATGTAAACACGTAATGTTGCATCAGTGGGCATGGTTTCATAAGTCCATAAATTTTGCGTTAATTCTTCTTTTGAAATGGTACGGGTATGGTTAGTTACTAAATAATTTAAGAGTTCAGACTCCTTTTTAGCTAGAGAATATATTTTACCATTTTTAGTTATTTGATTGTTGAGGGCATCAAAAAAAGTATTGGTTGAAATTTGAATGAGTTGGTTTTGTTCAATGTTAAAAGTACGGGTAATATTAGCAATACGCATGTCAAGCTCATCAAGTTCAAATGGTTTTTTAATGTAGTCATTACAGCCATGAGTAAAAGCTTTTTTCAGGTGCAAAGTATCTTGATAGGCAGTTATCATAATAATAGGTGTTGTATCATTATAAGAACGTAACTCTTTAATCAGTTCTAATCCTGTAATACCGGGAACATTAGAATCAAGTATAAGCAAGTCAAACTTTTCAGTTTCCACTTTTTCTAATGCTGTGTCACCATCATAAATAGCAGTAACTTCATAGTCTAAAGAGAGATGTTTTGTTAAAATTTTTGAGAGTAAATCATCATCTTCAAGTAATAGTATTTTCATTTTTTCTCCATAAAATAAATTATACTGTAAAATTTGTTTAGTAGCTGTGTAAAGAGATACAAAAGGAAAGTTAACAGTTTTTTCTAATAGTTTTTACTTCATAAGATTTTATTGTGTTGCTTCAAACTAAAATCAGTACTAAACCATTGCATTTCTCTCTTCAAAAAGCTAAACTTCTATAATTACTCAACAAATAACAATTAAAGTATAAACATGATAAAAAAAATAACACTTCTTCTCTTTCTTTTACCTCTTTTTCTTGTTGCAAACATAAGTGTGGGTGCTGAACATAGTGAACAGTACATGCCTTGGTTAAAAGGTAAAAATGTTGCTCTTGTGGTTAATCAGTCCTCAGTTGTTCAGGGTGAACATCTTGTTGATGCGTTGCTTCGACAAAATATTAACGTTACAAAAATCTTTGCACCTGAACATGGATTTAGAGGTAATGCAGATGCTGGAGCTCATGTTAAGTCTGGGCTTGATGTTACTACAGGTTTACCGATTGTTTCTTTGTATGGAAAACATAAAAAGCCTACTCGTGCTGATTTGAAAAACATTGACGTACTTGTTTTTGACATTCAAGATGTGGGTGTTCGGTTTTATACTTACCTCTCTACACTTCATTACATCATGGAAGCAGGGGCACAGAATGGCATAGAAGTTATTGTGCTTGACCGACCCAATCCTAATGGTGGTCGGATAGATGGTGAAGTGTTGAACATGAAATACAAGTCATTTGTAGGAATGCACCCTGTACCGATACTTTATGGCATGACCATTGGTGAGTATGCGTTGATGATAAATAGTGAGGGTTGGTTAAAAGGTGGACTTCGAGCTA
Organism: Campylobacteraceae bacterium; assembly: GCA_027081065.1. Next base: position 3,576 of record JALWLW010000035.1, on the reverse strand, counting down.
ATTTAAAGGTTGTTAAATTGGGAAATTATAGGCATGATGCCTATTACTCTTTGGACATTAAACCTTCACCAAACTTGCCTAATGATTTGTCTATTTATTTGTACCCCTCATTGGCATTTTTTGAGGGAACAACTTTTTCAGCTGGACGTGGAACGACGAAGCAGTTTCAAGTTTATGGATCGCCTTATTATAAAAAGAAAAATTTTTCTTTTAAGCCTGTTTCACGTGAGGGGGCTAAGTTTCCTAAACATCAAAATAAAATCTGTTATGGGGTAGATTTGACGATGGAAAATATTTCTACTCATGATGGTATTAACTTGACGTATTTACTAGATGCCTATAAAAACTATCCTTATAAAAAGAAGTTCTTTTTAAAAAGTAGATTTATAGACAAGTTAGCTGGGTCAAATAAATTGCGTCAGCAGGTTTTAGGAGGGAAAAGTGCCAAACAAATTAAACAGAGTTGGCAAAAAGGTTTAAAAGCATTTAAACAGATGCGTCAAAATTATTTACTTTATCCTTAGGAGAGATATTTGAACGATAGAAAAGTTTTAATGTTCCTTGCATGGGGGATGTTTGTATTATTAATTATTGCTATTTGGAATGCTAGAGGTTTACACACAACAGTACTTATTCAAGCTGGGCATGTGGGACGAACAACGGGAAATATCGGTTCAATACACAATGGCTTAGTAGAATCTAAATGGAACGAACGCGTTGCTATAAGAGTAGAAGATATTTTGAAGAAAAAAGGTATTGTTGTAGACAGGGTAGGGGCTAATATTCCTACGACTACTGCTCAAATAGCTGTGGCGATTCATTTTGATGGTTCTGAGACAGCATGTTTAACAGGGGCTTCTATCGGTCATGATGGCTCAAAAGGTTCACAACTTTTAGCCAAACATTGGCGAAAAGAGTATGGAAGTTTTTTCCCATTTAAATGGCATAGTGACAATTTTACTAAAAATTTAAGTAACTATTATGGTTTTTCTAAAGTAACAACAACTAAAGGATTTTTAGTTTTAGAATTGGGTGAAATAACCTGTAAAGAACAAACAGATTGGCTTGAACCAAGACTGGGTGAGGTGGCAGCTAAGATTGCCTATTTTATAATTAAGGAATTAAAAAGATGATAAAAACATTATTAACATTAAGTGTCGTAGCTATTTTAGGTTGTGCCAATGGTATGCAAGAGATAGAAATCATAGATAAACCCATTGATTTTGGGGAAGAACGTATTGATATGACAAAATCGTATATTAAAAAACATTATGGGTTTGAAGTTGAAAACATTGAGATAGAACCTAGAATTATTGTGCTTCATTGGACAGCAGACATGAGTTTCAAAAAAAGTTTTGAACGTCTTAAACCTCAAAAACTTTTTTCAGACAGAAAAGACATCGTGAAGGCTTCAGCTCTTAATGTTTCATCACAGTTTATGGTAAAACGTGATGGTACAATCTACCGACTTATGCCTGAAAACTGGATGGCACGTCATGTTATTGGGCTAAACTATTCTGCTATTGGGGTTGAAAATATTGGTAGCCTAAAGTATGGATTAACGAATGCACAACTTAAAGCTAACATTGCTTTGGTACGTTATCTTAAAGAAAAATATTCAACTATTAGCCATCTAATAGGGCATCATGAGTACCGTGACATGGAGGGAACAGAACTTTGGCTTGAACTAGATAAGGGTTACAGAACGACAAAAAATGACCCAGGTGAGAAGTTTATGCGAAATGTACGTGATGCTGTAGTGGACTTGAATTTATCAGGGGTGAAGTAGGTTAGGTTATATTTTTGTCTCCAATAAATGACTATTGGAGACAAAGGACTTATTTCGACGACATGCAAGTATGCTCTAATAGTGTTAATTTTGTGTTAAATATAAAACAATTCAACCTCTCATAATACTTATTTAACTATTTTACGACATATTAAAATTAGGATAAAAAATGAAAATGGAAAATATACTAATCTCTGAGGCTACTTATCACAGTAATGAGTTACACCCTATTATGTATGGGAATTCAAAAATTATAAACTTTTTGTTATCTAAAAATGTTGATTTAGATAAGATTCACCCTGATGCTTTGGCGAGTTATTATGTGGACTATTATTTTTCACAAGTAAATATGGCAGGGTTTTCTAAATTTGTACATAGCTCTCAATGGAGTGCAGATATGAATAGTAGAATAGAACATGGATTAAAAGCAATGGGTTCGTTAAAACACCTTGAATATTTTATTGAAAAACAAAAAGAGGTGAATGCCATTGCTCCTGATAAGTTAGAACGCTATTTAGAGCTTCCTTATTATCATGGTTGCCCTATTAGACAGGCTTTAGATGAAGATAAATCATTTTATAAAATTGATGATGAGATTGTAGAGTTAAATGGAAAATGGCTCAAAGAACATAAGGATACAAAAGTACTCTCTATGGATGATATCTTTTTAATTTTAGAGGAGATATTAGGTGAACCGATTAAGAGAGGATAGAGAAGAATAAAAGGGTGAAATAGATTGTAACCCTTAGTTACATAGATTTTCTATAAACAAAGTAGAGACTCCATACTCAATAAAATTAACATTTTTTACGATAATATAAGCACAATAATCTTCCACTCTTCCTCAAATTAGGGGAAAGGTAATAGACAATAACATCTTGTACAAAGGAGTTTTAATGACTCATGTGATTAATAATCACCCTTATTTAGGTATTTTCTTTTTATTCATCGTGACAGTAGTAGCGTTTAATGCAACTCTACTTGCAGCACGATTTGTAAGTAGAAGAATGGCAAGGCTCGACACAGAAAAGTTGAAGCTTACAATTTATGAGTGTGGTCCAGAGGTTACAAAGCAACTTAATACCATTTCAACTCAATTTTACTTGATTGCATTGCTTTTTATCTTGTTTGATGTTGAGATTATTTTCATGTTTCCTTGGGCTATTGACTTTAAACTCTTGGGGTGGTTTGGATTCGCAGAGATGGTTCTGTTTATCGTACTTTTAACAATTGGATTTATTTACGCATGGAAAAAAGGAGCACTTGAATGGCACAGCATCAAGTAAATTACGCATCATCAGGTGGATTACCTGTAGCATTAACGACAGTGGACCATTTGGTAAACTGGGGACGAAGTAACTCGCTTTGGCCTTTGACTTACGGACTCGCATGTTGTGCGATTGAGATGATGGCTACAGGTGGTAGCCGTTATGATTTCGATAGATTTGGTACTATTTTTAGAGCCTCTCCAAGACAGTCAGATGTAATGATTTTGGCTGGAACATTGTCAAAAAAACATGCTGAGTTTGCAAGAAGACTTTATGACCAAATGACAGAACCTAAATGGGTGATTTCTATGGGTTCATGTGCTAACACAGGTGGTATGTTTAACACGTACTCAACCGTTCAAGGTGTTGACAGAATTATTCCTGTAGACATCTACTTACCAGGTTGTGCTCCACGTCCAGAGACTTTACAGTACGCTTTGATGATGCTTCAAAAGAAGATTAGAAAAGAGTCTGCAAACATGAACAAAAACACAAAACAGAACTTAAGGTTAATGTAGA
>JALWLW010000034.1:2132-21510 GCA_027081065.1 Campylobacteraceae bacterium | reverse complement strand
CTGCAATGCCAACATCACTCATAAGCTCAAACATCTCATTTAATGCTTTTAAATCATAAGTCAAAGGAGAAGCCGTAAAAGCAAACGAGCCAAAGACGACCAAACCTACATTGTCATCATAACGCTTATTAATAAAGTCTTTTGCCAATGCTACTGAAATCTCATATTTACTCTGCATTTTATCTTGTTCATTAAAGCCCCGTTCAGCCATAGAACCACTGGTATCTAACACCAACACCAAGTCTCGCCCTTTTTTTTGTGAACTGGCTTCTGAAGCATAAGAAAAAGGCATTGCCAATGCCACAACCAATAAGCTATAGATAATCATTGTCCATAACAACAGGTTATCCCAAAGAATACTCTGCTTAGGCAACCACTCCTCTTTGGGAAAATAGACTCTTTTTACTTTTTGCTGACACCAGACAAAACAAGGAAGCAAAAGTAACAAAACTAAAGCATAAGGATATAAAAAAGAGAAGTTCACTAAGCAATTTCTCCATGCTCATAAAGCCATACACCATTTACTTTTAAAAAGCGACTCTTTTCTGTCATAAGCCCTGAAGAAAGAGAGGCTCTAAAAGTTACAAAAGCCTCCTCTGCCCCCTCTAGAACTTCTAAAATCTCCAAGCCCTCAAATCTTGTCTGCTCTACAAACAAATCTATCTCTTTTTTCCACGCTTTTTTATCTGACATATATTGAGCATTGTTTTCATGGGTCGTATTGACAATATAAGCACTATCACCTACAGCATAAGCAGTATAACGTGACTTCATCAGTAAAAAAGCTGTTTTGGGCTTTGCACCTTTATGGTAGGTTTGACAACATTTTTTGTATTTGTTTTTAGAACCACAGGGGCATGGGGTATTTGGGCTTGTTTTTTTCATGGGTTATTATAGCAAAAAGAAGAAATAATTTAAAAAAGTAAAAAGAAAAGCTATCATGGGGTAAACCCCATAATAGAATAAGTTAAGCACCTATATGTAAAATTTCAAACTGAAGATACCAAATAGCTACAGAAACAATATACCCTACCAATACAGTCCATGCCAATTTCATATGAGAAGAGAAAGTGTAGATACCATGAAGTTTACCCATAACACCCACACCTGCAGCTGAACCAAATGAAATTAACGAACCACCTACACCTGCTGTAAGGGTTACAAGCATCCATTGTGCATGAGCATCTACTCCCATGTCAGGACTTGCTTTTAATACTGCTGACATGACAGGAACATTATCAACAATAGCTGAAAGAAAACCAACACCAATATTTACAGTTGTTGCACCAAATTGTGTGTAAAGAGATGTAAAGTATTCTAAGAAACCTAAAAAATGAAGACCACCAACGGCTGCTAAAATACCAAAGAAGAAAAGAAGTGTATCATTTTCTATTTTTGCTATCCATGAAAAAGGGTTTATACTGCCCATACTATTATTTACATCAGCAATAGCTTCTTTATTCTTTTGATTAAGAAAGTAAGTATAAAGTTTTAAAATTGCTAAACCAAACATCATTCCCCACATTGCTGGAAGATGAAGTACATTGTGTGACATTACAGCTAAAAAAATTGTTAAACCAAATAAGCCAATAATAACTTTTCCACCTTCAGAAATAACAGCTACATCTTCATCTACTGAAAATGGAGGGTTACCATTTGGAACAAAATGGGCAAGTAAAAATGCTGTCACACCCCAACCTAAAAATGCTGCTGGAAAAAGAAATAAAAAGTCTGTAAATACACCTTTATGTGCCACCCATGCCATAAGCGTTGTAATATCTCCAAATGGAGACCACGCACCCCCTGCATTGGCTGCAACTACAATATTAATAGCAGATGGCACAATAAATGCTCTATTATCTTTATCAATGGTAATTAATACCGTTGAGAGAATTAAAGCAGTTGTTAAATTATCGGCAACAGGAGATATAAAAAAGGCAAGAAGACCAGTAACCCAAAAAAGTTTTTTATAGTCATAACCTTTTGAGACAAGATTGTAACGCAATGTGGTAAAAACACCCCTATCAATCATCGCTTCTATGTAGGTCATAGCAACAAATAAAAAAAAGAAAATCCCTGCAATCTCTATAATAAGATGATTAATCTCAAAATGTAGATGGTCACCCATCGCTTTGTCACCAGAAAAAGCGACATAAAGTCCTATCAACATAAAAATAGCTGTACCTGCAAGAAGTGCTGGTTTAGCTTTATTAATATGGTATTTATCTTCTGTTGCAATGAAGTAGTAACCTACTACAAAAATAATAAAAGAGAGGATTCCTACCCATGTTGTGGTTAAATGTAATTGCTCGTGCATTTTTTCTCCGATTAAAGGGATTCTTTCCCTTAAAATTATTTAACCTATATTATAGTCAAATAATTATTATAAGAATAGAAAAAATACGTTAGAATTTATGAATTTAATTATTTGTGTAAAATTTATTATAACAGAAGAGAAAATGAACTAAAAAGCCCATCTTCAAAGAAAATAACTTATGCAGGTACTACAGAAACTCTTTTTTTACCACGTGTAACATTTGAAAATTTAACAACACCTTCAATAAGTGCAAATATTGTATGGTCTTTACCCATACCAACACCTGTACCAGCATGAACTTTTGTTCCTCTTTGTCTAATAATGATATTACCAGGGATTACTGCTTCCCCACCATATTTTTTAACGCCTAGTCTACGACCAGCTGAATCACGGTTATTCTGTGTAGAACCTTGACCTTTTTTGTGTGCCATATTATGCTCCTTATGCTATAGATGTAATTCTAACTCTAGTAAAGTCTCTTCTGAAACCTCTTTTAAGTTTTGAATCTTTTCTTCTTCTTTTTTTATAGATGATAACTTTTTTGTCTCGACCTTCGTTAATCACCTCACCTTTAACTACAGCACCTTCTACGAAAGGTACTCCTACAGTTAATTCACCGTTGTCTAGTGCTAGAACTTCTTTGAATTCTACAGCTGCTTTTGGTTCAAGACTCATTTTGTCAAAACAGATGATATCACCCTCTTGAACTTTGAATTGTTGACCACTTGCTTTAATGATTGCGTACATTGCAAACCCTTCATTAATTGATTGTTAGGGAGACGTTATAAATCCCCTGCTTTTAAAAAGTTTGAGATTATACCCAAAACAGTTTTAACTTTGTTTTAAAGCATAAGCTAAAGGCATTTTAATTCCTATTTATTCAAAATAAATTACTTTTTCAATCTAACTTTATTTTTACAATGATATGATATTGACAATAAATTATAACACAAGGAACTATTTTGAAAAAATTAGGTTTTATTGTTGCCCCTTTTCTTTTTTTACTCTATATTGCTGGTGAAACTTACTTAAAATTAAATCATTCAAGTCTCTGCCATTCTACAGGTTGTGAACTTGCTGGTGCACTTCTAAAATTTGACAGTTTATACTTGAACTACTTTGGTATGTTTGCTGCTTTTATACTTTTAATACTTGGTTTTCTATCATATAAAAAAATCATTCCAGAGATATTATTTTTTATCGTACTAATTGCTTCGCTTCTTTTTGAAAGCATTATGTTAGGTTACCAATATTTTGCTTCTCCAGAGATGTGTAAATTTTGTATGGGTATCTATGCCTTTTTAGTTATAACCTTACTTTTATCTTCACGTAAGTACTTTTTAATGACCATTCCAGCAGTTGCATCCGTACTTATGGCTCTTTCATTTTTAGCCATTCCAAATGCCTCTTCATTTGTCTCTAAAGATGGTACATATTTACTACAATCAGACACCTGTCCACATTGTAAAAAAGTAAAATCTTACATGAAAAAAAATAACATTGAATTTACTAAAATAGACATTAATAAAATTGAAGCTCAACACTTTGCAACATTTTTAAATTTTAAAACCATTCCTATCTTGATAGTAAAAGAAGGCAAGAATATTAAAATTATTAATGGAGATAAAAACATTATAGAATCTTATGAAACCATTACAGAAACAGGTGAAATTGTTATTGAAGAGAGTGTAAGTATTGATACTTCATTTAATGTTGTAGAAGAAGAAGGTTGTGGTTTTGCAAATCTCAATACAATGGCAACTGAGAAAGAGAGTGATTGTGACAGCCCTAAATAAGCTCATTTAATACCCTCTATTTTATATAGAAGTTAAAAATTATTAACTTCTATTCTCCTTTACTTCTCTATATATCCGCATTATTATTTCATATTATAATAAGTTTAGCTAATAACTATAAGTGTAACTTTTACTTTATATATTCTTAATTAATTATCTAATTAATTTATTGAATATTTTAATAATGTCATAATAGTATTACGTAAGAAGTATATCAGAGTAAACAGAAAAGGAGTACATACGATGAAAACACTAAAGATTACGCAATTTTTGCTTTTAACCTTAATGGGTTATACATTCTCTGCTTGTATGAAGCATGAAAAAATTAGCTCTATTGAATCGATGGAAACTATCGCTGAATTAACTCAGCATGTTACTTTGGAGAAAAATAATCAAGAAACAACTGATGAAATAACAAAAGAGAAGAGTTATGGAGATCATACTGATGAGATTGAAGCTTTTCTTTCTGCAACACCAATAGGTGCTGAAATTTATCTTGAACAAAAAGAGAGTGGTGAGTGGTATCTTAAAATTGAAAAAACATTTACAGCGACAAAAGAGCTAAAAAAAACAGAAACCATTGAACCTATTTATGGTGAAAGTATTTTAATTTAGCGAACTCGTAAATTAATTCTGACATTATTAATCCTAAATAATTTTAGATATAATAATGTCAAATTATAAACGGAGAACCCACTTGACAATTGATGATGTAAAAAAAGAACTAAGTAGTGATGAACAAATGTTGGCTTCAGCTTTTAAAGTTGAAAAAATCTATAGAAAACATAAATTTAAAATTTTTATAATTATAGGTATAACCATTGCTTACTTTGCTGGAACAGCTATTATGGACAATATTGCCCAAAATAAAAGAGAAGTAGCTAATGCAGCCTACTTAGTACTAGAAAAAAATCCTAAAGATTCTACTGCACTAAATGAATTAAAAACAAATAACCCTGCTCTTTATGAACTTTTTTCATATCAAGAAGCTTTAAAAAACTCAGACACAGCGACACTTAAAACACTTAGTAACAATACAAATGAACTCATTTCTGATTTAGCTACTTATCATTTAGCCCTTCTTTCAAATGAACAAGCAGAGTCTAAATACCACGAAGATATGGCTAAAATCTATAATGCTTCTTTGCTTATTAATAAAGGAGAGATAACTGAGGCAAAAGAGGAACTTGAACTCATTTCAGAAGAATCACCTATCTATAATATTTCAAAAATGATAAGACACTATAGCATTAAAGGTTAATAATGTATAAAAGAACGCTACTGGCTACTGCTACGCTACTATTGATAGGATGTTCAGATAAACAATACTATGAACCTCAAAATCCTTCTACACTCTCAGGAGTAAATATCTCTGACAATCTAGTTCATTATTCTCGAGATGGTGCAACTTTAGCAAGTGGAAAAATTTTAACAAAAACACAAACTGTTGACTTAAAGCTAGAAAAAGGGTTCTATTTTATTAACCATAGTAAAAATGCTGCCCTTACTGCTGACCTACATGGAAACTGTCATATTGTTACCAAAGAGGGTGTTGTTGCTTCTGCGAAATTCAAAGCACCTTTGGTTGCTGGTACATTACTCGGAAAATATTTAGTCTATGTACTCCAAAACAACCACTATGGAGTATATGATTTTTCCCAAAAAAAAATAGTTTACACCAATAAATCAAATAAAGTCTTTGCTATTGACACACGTATTGCTAATCCTTTACCTATTGATAAACTCGTTGTTATTCCTACACTTGATGGTAAGTTAACTATTTTAGATTTAAGTACTTTAAAAATTGCTAAAGAGATATATGTCAGTACAGAACCTTCACTTAATAACATTATTTTTCTAGGTAAAATTAACAATACCCTAATAGCTGCTACACCGAATAAGGTTCTTTCCATCTCAGCTAATGGTAAAAAAGAGTTAGATACAGCTATTTCAGAAGTAGCAGTTTCAGATAATGCTATTTTTGTTTTTGCAAAAGATGGTAGAATTTTAAAATTGAATGATAGCCTCTCAATTGAAGCAGAAAACAAATTTAAGTTTGCACACTTTTCAGTTGCTGCATTAGGTAAAGATAAAGTGTATGCTTTAGATAAGCAAGGATATCTCATTGTAAGTAACAAAACACTAAGTAAACACAAAGTATATGAACTATCAGAAGTAGATGGTTATGCTTTTGTATCCAATGAACAACTTTATTTTGATGGTGAAAACATCAACTTAAGTCAATTAAACTATGAGTAGTTCTACTCTATTCATTGCTTTTCAAGAATATTTACACATAAACAAAGCTCTTGAAGTTAATACTATCAAGAGCTATCTATCAGACTTACGTCAATTTCAAGCTCATTACCCTCAACAAGATATTTTAAAACTCAAAACCATGGATGTATTTTCCTTTTTAAGTCAATTTGAAAATAAACGTACCTTAAACCGAAAACTCTCCTCTATTAATGCCTTTTATACTTTTTGTCATAAACTTGAATTTTCAGAGACTACCATTAACATACCTATGGCAAAAATCCCTAAAAATTTACCCAAATACCTCTCATTTGAAGAGATTCAATTAGGCTTACAACAGATTGACCGTTCTAAACTTTTAGGACTTAGAGATTATGCCCTAATTTTATTTCTCTATGCTTCAGGTTGTCGGGTCAGTGAAGCCATTTTAGCCAAACGAGAAGACCTCAATGCTACAGACCCTCATAATGCATGGTTAAAAGTTCGCTTTGCAAAAGGTCAAAAAGAGAGAATCGTTCCTCTTGCACCCATTGCTGTAGATGCCATCAGAGCTTACTTGGATGTAGCTAGTATTCAAAGTGATTATCTATGGCTTAACTATCGTGGTGAACCTTTAAGCCGTATCTCTGCCTATAAAATCATTAAATCTTACCTTAATGTTTCACCTCACGTACTGCGACACTCTTTTGCTTCAGCACTCATCATTGGTGGTGCTGACCTACGTGTAGTACAAGACTTACTTGGGCATTCTTCACTAGAGACTACTCAGATATATACCCACATAGAACAAAAGCATCTTGCTAACACCATTAATGATTATCATCCATTAGCATAAAAAACATCTATTAAATAAGGAATCATATGAAAGAAATTGTAGACTTTTTACAAGAAAAAAAAATGGTCTTTAAGTCACTAAAGCCTATTGATATCAAACTCTTAGATTCACGAAAAAAAATCAATATCTATTTAGGCGTAGATTTGAAAAAATATTATGCTTCTATTTTTCATATTCATAAAAAAAGTAGAATTTTAAAAAAAGAAGTATTAGAACTTATGGAATTACATGAAAGACTTGAAGTTTTTAATGATTCGAAAATCAACAAAAAATACATCTATATCCAAGCTCCTCTTTGCTCAAAGGCAAAAGCCTTAATGCAAGAGAATCAATGGACTGTCTGGCATAAACCTATACTAGATTAATCACCTACATATGAAAAAAGCAATGCCCCTTTCATTCGTGAAAAAATTTGCCATCGATCTTCTGGTTTAATCGCAAAACAACCATGGCTTCTCCCTGCTCTACCAACATAAGGTGCAGTATGTAAAATAATTTCACGTTTTTTTGCATTTCTATTTTTCCACTCTAAACCATCTAAGCCAAGATATTTATATTTTTTTCGAGAAGTTATTCCCTCTTTATATCCAACTTTAAAAAAACCAGTAGGTGTTTGATTTGAACCAGCTTTATTACTTGCATTCCAAACCCTATCTCCTTTAGCCCCTGAGTTTACGCCATGAGCGACCATATGACTGCTGACCTTACCTGTATGTAGATTTATAATAAAAAGACGCTTTTGTGATGCTACTTTAGTATAATCTGCAATGGCTAAAAAGTTAGGAGAGAGATGTTTACTGTAACGATTATTTTCATAATAATAAAATGTCTTAGCTAAAGCTTTTTCACTCACATCAGAAATACGTTTCACTTTATTAAAAACATAATGTAAATGTGAGACAGAAACATGTGTTCCATACTTTATCTCCTTATAGGATGATGAAGCTTGTGTGTGTATTGAGAGTAATAAAAGAGAGGTAAGCAAAATATATTTTTTATTCATGTTATTTCCTTAATTATTTAAATTATATATTTATATTAAAATTTATTTAAGTTTTATAATTCTAAACTATTTTAGATTTATTACGGTTTAAATAGTATGAAGATTTATAACAATTTAGACAAAGAAAAAAGTGAAAGAAAATTTAAAAAATAATTGATGTGATGTTAAAATGTGAAGAGAGATTATAAATTAAGAAAAGTTCATTGATTTTAGCTTAGTACCTATAAGGAAAATCTCTTATAGGTACTAAGCTATATAGTATTACACTTTACTCCATAAACTGAAAAATTCCATCTTTTGGTAACTCTTGATTAATAGCACTTGCATCATAACCAAGCTCTTTGAGTCTCTCTAACACAGGTGGGTGTGTATAGTAAAAAAAAGTATAGATAGCATGTGACTTTGGAAAAGCTTTATTCTCTTCTACTAACTTCATAAGTGCTGATACTAAATTCTCTTTTCCTCCTAGTTCACTTCCAAACTCATCAGCTGCGTATTCATTATGACGGCTCACAGCTGAAAGTATTGGCGTAAATACAAATGACAACAAAGGAAGCAGTAGCATCATCATTGCTATCTCAACCCCTGCTGACTTAGCCACAGACATCTCTGTAAACAATGTATCAGGTAAGTTTCCTAAAATAAAAAATGAAGAGAAAAGTAAAAGACCCATCATTGCGATGTTTTTCCAAATGTCTCCGTGTGAGAAGTGACCCAACTCATGACCTAAGACAGCTAAAAGTTCTTTATTTGTAAGCTTTTCCATAAGCGTATCAAAGAGGACTACTCTTTTTGACTTACCAAGCCCTCCAAAATAAGCATTTAAACGGCTGTCTCTTTTAGATGCATCAAGTACAAACACGCCATCACTTTTTAGACCAACTCCTGCCATCATTTTTTCAATGTCAGTTTTAAGTTCACCCTCTTCAAGTGGCGTAAATTTGTTAAAAATAGGAGCAATAATTGTCGGGTAAATAACATTCATCAATACAGCTAAACCAAATAAAAGAGCAAAACCCCATAACCACCATGAAGCTACGTTTAATACTATCCATGAGAGTGCATAAAAAATTAAGCCACCAAAGATAATGAACAGTAGTGTCGATTTTACTTGGTCAATAACATAGAGTTTAAGTGTAGTTTTTGTAAACCCAAACTCTTTGTCCAGTTTAAAAGTCTGATAAAGTTCAAAAGGAAGACCAACCACAAAACCAACAGCAATAAAACCAAAGAGAAAAACTACAGCATCAAGAACAGAACTCTCTGTTTGTAGTGTTGCACTCAACCAAGAAAATCCAACTGTTACCCACCATACAAACATCGCATAATCGACTAATGTTGAAAGCATTCCTAAACGCTCTTTTTTAATGGCATAAACTCCTGCTACTTGATATTTATCTTTAGACATCAACACAGCATCTTTGTCTTTTTCTTGTGAAATATAACCTATTTGCATAACAGAGATATAGAGTTTGAGAAGGGTATAAATGGTAAAGAGTACCATGATAATTTCTAACATTAGAGACCTTTTAAATATATAATTAAGAAAATATATCTAAAAAGCCTTAGAATAAGCCTTAGAACTTATTTATCACTCTTATTTACTTTAATATAAATAGAGAGTCCAACAAGTAGTGCCGTAACCCCTAAAATCAGATAAACAGCTGAAATAAGCTTTTCGGGTTGGGTTAATGCAAATTTAAAGACCAGCATTAAAGCCTCAATGGAAAGTGCAATAATAATTGACCCCAAGAAACGAATCATGGTTTGGTGTCCATCTCCTGAACCTGCTTTTTTCTCTTTTCCTAGAACTTCTTCTTCAAATATCGCTTTGACTAAGTCAAAAATAGCCAATGCAAGGGTAAGAAGAATGGTAGCCTTAAACATCTCATTAATATCAATGGTATCAACATGTGCTCCTAGACTTAAGAAGCTACTAATTCCTTTTACAAAAAGTAATAGTGATACCAATACCAATGCTAAAGAAAATGCACCATAAACCATTTTTGCATATTTTCCAAACCAAGAATCTACAGAAGAAGGATGCACCATCTTCAAAATATTTGGTAATGTTATGTCAATACATAAAATATACAATAACTTATCATTCTCACCATATATAGGATAAGAGGCTGTAATAACCAAGTTATTCGTTGCTAAAGAAGGGTACGGGTCAGTTAAAATACATCGTGCTTCTTCTACTGTTTTATAAAAATAAGCTCTATCACTTTTATCGCTTCCTTCACGTTGTCCATGAAGCTTTTTCTTTCTTGAAACATTTGTACCTATCTGTGTACCATCAGCAGCTACAGCATACAAAACTTCTGCATTAGGAATGGCTTCTTTTAATGTCTCTAATTGTCTTGAGATATGCTCTTCACAATTTTCTTCATTTAATCCAATGTTAGAAACATGCCGACTTATAATATAACATAAATATGCTCTTGCTTTTGTACGCACCTGTGCGTACTCTTGTATCTCTCTTACAACCATTAGATATCCTATTCTTTTGTTTATACTATTGTAGTCTACTTTACTAAAATAGTTCTTAAGCTGTTACTTTTTTATGTAACTTAGGTTACATAAAATGAAATAATAATTTGCCATAATGCACATATGGGAACATTGTTTGACTTGTTGTTACTTCCCCTATTTATGTTTCAACATTACGAGTCAGTACAACATGTTCCCACTTACACAATCTTTAGCCTCCTGACATACAACGAATCTCATTTACATCAATAAATTGTCTTGTATAGTAAAGTTTATCATCTAATCCTTCTACTACTACAAAAAGCGTACCCTTCATATCCATACGAATATTAAGTTCATAATCAATAATCATATGTTCATTCACGCTAAATACAGCAACCAAGCTCTGATCATTGGCTGTTTGAAAAAGTGCTACTGATTTTGCATTAATATTGGTTCTAAATTTAATAGGTATTTGTCTCGCATTAGGGACAATAAACTTATCAGCTTCAATTGTTATCTTAGAACTTTTTTTAAGTGAGCTAAACTTCTCTTTACCATAAAGCTTTATTGCAGCATCATTTAATTTCCGAGCTTCCCATGCTTCTTTATGTGTTTCTCTAAAATCAACTGCACTCAATAAGATGGTAGAAAATGGTATGAGTGTTAAAAAATTTCTTCGTTTCATTTTAGCTCTTTCCTTTCATTAGCCAATAATCTAAACCCTTATATACAGCAGTTAACAGACCAAAAATCAACATAGTACTTCCCATGCAATAAGGGGCTTGTTCCATAAAAGGTGCTGACATTTGAGAGATTTCATAAACAATACTAAGCCAAAAAACAATGGCTACAACTCCGACCAGTCGTTTTGTCCAAAGGACTATTTTTTCTTTATTCATAACACTATCTTAGCACAAATCAAATAATCTTTTCTTGTCCCAAGCGATAAAGTGCAAAATCATACTTAATTGGGTCAAAAGCATCAAAACCTTTAAGTGTCTCTGTCAATTCTAAAACAGCTTTCATGTCATATGTCTTACGCTTTAACAAACCTAATTTTTGGGAAACTTTAAAAGTATGGGTATCTAAAGGCATCAGTAAATCTTTTTTATCTATCTTCGACCACAAGCCAAGGTCAATCTCATCTGAACGTACCATCCAACGTAAAAACATAAGGTAGCGTTTATACGTTCCAGCAGCGTTTACTTTTTTAGGTACAGAGCCAATGAGAAACTTATAACCCCTACTCTCTCTAGGGTAAAGCTCTTGCATCGTCCCAATAAAACGCCACAAACCCTCTAAAACATTTTCTTCTTTTCTGTACCCTTCATAAAATATATTTTCAATGCTATCTACGGATTTTAAACGCTTAAGTGATATAAATAGGGCTGAAATATCTTGGGAGTTTTGAAAACGATAATAGTGAGAAGAGAGTTCTTTTTCTATGCTCTCATCTGAAGCTTCTAACAAAGAGAAATCTAGACTCTCTAAAAATTTAATAATGGCCTTTACATTGCCATAGGCAAACAAGGCACAAATAAGTGCAATGTTTTCATTGTTATACTTTTTAGCTATTAAAAGTGGGTCAGGTCTATCTTTAGAAATCTCCAAATTGGAGTTTCTAAGGCTAACTTCTTTTTCTAACTCTAAACGAATTTTATGCAAACTTATTTTTCTGTTTCACTTTCTGCTTTTAATGCTTTAGCTTTTTCATAAGCTTCTATCTCTTCATAAGACCCCATAAGCTTTGCATCTATGTCAGAAAAAATCTCATTTGCTTTTACAGAAATATCATCATAACTCTCTTTTAGTCCTGTTCCTAATTCTACAGCTACCTCTTTAATACCATCTATAATATCTTTAATCATCTAAGAGTCCTTTAATTTTTTAATTTAAATCTTAAAATGATTATAGCAAATTTAGCTATAATCTTCGCATATCAAAGATTTAGGGAAACTCATGCAACTTTTTCAAAACTCTGTACTTAAACAACACCTCTCACATATAGACGAAGAAATAGATATGATGGTTTATGAGCTTTATGGCTTGAGTGATGATGAGATTGTATTGGTGAAGAGAGCAGATGGATAGCTCTCACCTAGTAGCAATACTCAACATAGTCAAAGAGAGTCAACAGCGTGTTCAAGAGGCACTAGACAAAAGAGTGAAGCATAGAAGAAACAACTAGACACTCTTGGAACGAACAGACGAGCTTACTACACATTTTCAAGATTTAATAGAAAGCATAAAAACAGAATCGTACGTATTTAATATGGAGTTTGAAAATGAGTCAGAAATGCTAGAGGCAATTGACTCTTTTTTTATAAGCATACATCATCACTCACTTGATGACATTATCGAGATGTATT
Organism: Campylobacteraceae bacterium; assembly: GCA_027081065.1. The sequence continues at coordinate 8,459 of JALWLW010000034.1, read as the reverse complement.
ATGATTTTAAAGCTAATGCTCATGAGAGTGACAGGCACATGCGTTCCATGAAGGTAGTAGAAAAAATACTTGTAGAGTATATATTGTTTATGAATAAATTATCAGCTGCGATTTTAGGTTCAACCGAAGCATCATTAAGCTTTGAGCCAAATATTGACGATGAGTTAAATGCATTTTTAAAAAGCTGTGATGAGACTCCGTCTAATAAAAAAAGTTTATGGTTCCCTATACTGACAGCCTTAGGACTAGGGTTTTTACTAGGAGCGTCATAATCTATTTTGATGTATGCGATATTTGGGTTTAACGTGTAACACGGTCACACCTACATAGTCATACCTAACAAAAATTTTCTAAACTACTGACCTTTAATTCCTTAAAAATAATATTTCAACCTCACATTTTTACGCTAAAATACGATTCAATTCAATCAAGGACATACCATGGCACTCGTCGGTCTCTTCAACATTGCTAAAAACTATGACGTAAAACAATTGCTCAAAGGCGTTGACTTTCAACTTAATGAAGGGGAACGTGTTGCCATTGTTGGGCAAAATGGTTGTGGTAAATCTACGCTTATAAAGATTATTTCAGGTGAAGTAATAGCAGACGAAGGGACACGTGTTTTAGACAAGCGTATTATTATTGAAGCACTTGACCAAATGCCTACATTTAAAGAGGGGCTTAATGTACGTGATGCAATTGAGAATGAGCTTACTGATTTAAGTGCAGCTAAACAACGCTATGAAGAGCTTTCAAATCTTATTGCTGAAGATTTTGAAAATAGCACACTTTTAGATGAACATTCCAAAATATCGAACTACTTAGACCACCATAATGCATGGAATTTAGATGACAAAATAGAACGCGTACTGCAAGAGTTTAAACTCAAAGAGTATGAGTACCGAGATGTCAATACGCTCTCAGGGGGAGAACAACGCCGTGTTGCCTTGGCATCGCTTATTTTGAAAAAACCTGATGTTTTACTACTCGATGAACCAACCAACCACCTTGATGTCTATATGGTTGAGTTCTTAGAGGAGATTCTTTTAAAAGAGAAGTTTACTTTGCTCATTATTTCCCATGACCGTCACTTTATTAACTCTATTGCTACACGTGTTGTAGAAGTTGAAAATATGAATATTGTCTCATATGAGGGGGGTTATGACAAATATTTAGTGCTTAAAGAAGAACGTATGAAGAGCATGGCAAAAACACATGACACCTTACTGAAATTTTTAAAACGTGAAGAGGAGTGGTTAAGCCGTGGTGTAAGAGCAAGGCTTACTCGAAATCAAGGACGAAAAGCAAGGGTTTTTGAGCTCAGAGAGAAAGCTAAAAAAGATCCTACCCTCATTCGTAAAATGCAAATTGATTTAGAAAGAGAGAAGAAAAGTTTTAACCGTGGTGAAGAGAAAGGAATGTCTAAAAAGAAAATGCTTTTTGACATTGAAAATTTACACTATTCTATTGCAGGTAAAAACCTTATAGAAGATTTTACAACTAGAATTTTACAACGTGATAAAATTGCTATTGTTGGACATAATGGTTCAGGAAAATCTACGCTACTTAAACTCTTATTGGGACGCATTCAACCCAACAAAGGAAAAATAGAACAAGGTGAGTTTAAAATAGGATACTTTGACCAACATCGTGAGATGCTTGACGAAAATAAAACTATTTTAGATACCTTCTGTCCAGATGGTGGAGACATTGTCGATGTCATGGGTAACAACATGCATGTATTTGCTTACATGAAATCTTTTCTCTTTCCAGAAGAGTATATGCTTAAAAAATTAGGTATGCTAAGTGGTGGAGAGAAAAACCGTGTGGCTTTGGCACTACTTTTCACTCGAAAAGTAGACTGTCTTATTCTCGATGAACCTACCAATGACTTAGATATTCAAACCATTAATATTTTAGAAGAGAAGCTTCTTAACTTTCCTGGGGCTCTCATCTTTGTGAGTCATGACCGTTACTTCATTGACAAAATTGCCAATAAACTACTCATATTTAAAGGTAATGGAGTAGTTGAAGAGTCTTTTCAAGAGTACAGTGAGTACCTACTAATTGAAAAAAATATTAATGAGCTTTATGAGATAGAAAAAGAGGTTAAAAATACTAAAGAAGTACCTCTAGCACAAAAGAAAGGGGAAAAGAAAAAAACTAAACTAAGCTACAAAGACCAAAGAGACTTAGAACGTCTGCCTGACCTCATCGAAGCACTAGAAGCTAAAATAGATGAAATAAATGCTTGTCTTTATAATCCTGAATGCTATGAAGCTAAAGGGCTTATTAACGTTACAGATGAGCTTAAAAAAGTGGAAGAAGAGTATGAAGAGTTGAGTGAGCGTTATTTAGAAGTTTTAGAGATGGAAGAGGAGCTAAGCTAGAACTTCTCTGGCTTAATATACTTCTACTATGACCATCACACTAGGCACATTTAACCTCTTTCAGCTTGTAGAACCACCCTTTTGCCTATTATAAACATAAACCCATCGTACCTAACCCTCACCCTGAAGCAAAAGAATCACAACGAAAAGCGACTTCTTACTTTTTAGGCAAAGGAAATGTACTGGACTATATCTTTATTTCAAATCATTTTCAAGTAAGTAACTATGTTGTGTTAGATGAGCATCTACATGCACATGGTAATGAATTGTTACTTCAAAGTGACCATGCACAAGTCGTTTGTGCATTATCACTAAAATAAATAGAGCTGATACTAATGAAAAATAATGTACACTAAGAAAAATTAAAAAAAGGGTCAACTTGGTCTATGATAATATTATCCTCATAGGATTTATGGGTTCAGGAAAAACAAGTGTTGGTAAAATACTTGCAAAAAAATTATTTAAAAAGTTTGTCGATGTAGATACTGTTATTGAAACAGAAGAGAATGCCAGTGTTACTAAGATTTTTAAAAATAAGGGTGAAGCCTATTTTCGAAATTTAGAACAACAATGTATTAATAAACTTACTGAAAAAAAGGGACAAATCATTGCGACAGGTGGAGGATTACCTATCTACAGTACCATACCAGAGAAATCACTTATTGTTTACATTGATGCTGATTTTGATGTTATATTAGAGCGTTTATCCGAAAGAGAACGCCAAAAACGTCCTTTACTTCAAGATGAGAATAGAGCCAGAGCTTTATTTAATGAACGCATAGATACCTACAAAAAACTAGCAACCTTTCAAGTAGATGCCAATCAAAAAATACCCGTCTTCATACATCTTATTAATGATTTTATTTTAGATCAAAGGGTTTTATAATCTAAAAATAGTCTACACAATCAACCCACAAAATAACTCTATATGCTGTCTTTCCTATTCCTGTTTAAGCTGCTGCAAGAACGTCTTTTCCCTCTAATACTAATAGTTAATAAATAAGACCCTAAGGTCTTTTAAATTAAACGAATTATAGCAGATAAAATTATTTTTTAAGTTGCTAATAACTATTCAATATAATGAGCACCTAAACTCTCTTTTCGCTTTAAGGCAGCTTCTACAATTGCTGAGGCTGTATTGAGTCTTAATTCTAAAAGTCGTCCGATGTCTCTATTTTTCATATCAAAAATCTCATTTTTAGCTTTTAACAACCCTTTTTTAGTACGAATAACCCCCATCTCTTCCCACATGATTTTTCGTAACCGTTTTTTATAAACTTTATCCTTTTCATGATGAATAATGTTTTTATATTCTTTATCAAAATTTGGTATTTCTAAAGTTTCATGCTCTGTAGTTAAAACATAATCAACCACACGTTTAGCAAAAACAACCCCTTCAAGCAAAGAGTTAGAAGCCAAACGATTTGCTCCATGTACTCCTGTCGATGATGCTTCACCTATAACATAAAGTCCCTCTATACCTTCTACACAACCATTAGTATCACACTTAATACCTCCTACAGCATAATGAAATGCTGGAGAGATAGGAACTTTATCTTTAGGAAATCTATAACCAATGGCTTCAAAGGTTCTTGTAATGTTAGGAAACCGTTTTACAAACCACGCCTCTTCAAACATTGAAAAATCTAAATAAACCTCTTCACCTGTTTTACGTTTGTAATCAAAAATAGCACGACTTACAATATCTCGTGATGCCAATTCTCCTCGTTCATCATAGTCAAATAAAAAACGTCGTCCATCTTCAGTAACAATATGTGCACCCTCACCTCTAAGTGCTTCGGTTAATAAAAGCTTCCTAGCATAAGGCGTTTTGACAAAGACAGTAGGATGAAACTGCATCATCTCCATATCAGCCAGTTCAATCCCTTTTTCAACACAAATACCATGGATATCAGCTGAAACTGTTCTTGAATTGGTATTAAATTCATAAAGTGACCCTACCCCACCAGAAGCAATAATAACATCATCAGCATAAATGGTTGTATGTTCATGGTTCACCAATGCTTTTACCCCAAAACATCGTCCATTTTGAATGAGTAAGTCATAAACAAGCGTATTTCTTTGTAATTTATGTCTATTTTCAACCATCATAAAATAGTGCATATAACGTCCTGTTGCATCACCCCCTGCATGAACAATACGCTCAGTAGAATGTGCTGCTTCTTTAGTGTAGAGTAATTCCCCTTGTTCATCAACATCAAACGCCATACCACGCTCTAAAATATCAGCTGTCGTTTCTAACGACATTCGAGATAATATCTCTACTGCTTCTTCATCATTAAGATAAGATCCAGCAGCCATTGTATCTTTTACATGTAATGGAATATCTGCTTCATTTAAAGCAGTAACCATTCCCCCTTGTGCATAAAAGGTATTACACTCCCAAGGGATATCTTTACAAACAACCAACACTTTTTTTTCAGCAGGGATATTCATTGCAGCATAAAGTCCAGCTATACCAGCACCAATTATTAATACATCATATTTTTTCATGACTCAATTATATTTAATTTTAATTAAAACTAAGAGAGACTAATTATACACTATTCAATCGTTACGATAATATAAAAAAAAGATTATTGTTTAAAATTAATAATAAAATCCATTAAATATATAAGCATCATTTAGCTACCATGTACCATAAAATAGTATGGAGAATGGAAATGGCATTTTTTTCAAAAGGGAAAGAGGTAGAAAATACCCCTAATATATCAGTTAAACCAGAAACAAAAAAGACATCAGCAAAAACATCATCTGTTGCAACTGAAATTTCAAAAAATATCACTATTGAAGGAAATATTTCAGGAACAGATAGTGTTAAGATAGAAGGCACACTTATTGGAAATATTGAAGTAAACAATGTAACCATTGGGAAAAATGGTTCGGTTAAAGGTTCTATTCGAGCTCAAAAAGTTTCTAATGCTGGTCGAGTAGATGGGAATATTACTTGTAATGATTTAAATATTTCACAAACAGGTTATGTAAGCAATAAGATTCATTCTAACATCATCATCTTAAGTGGTGAAATTTTAGGAGAGGTTATTGCTGAAACATCAATTAATGTAACACCTACAGGAAAAGTTCAAACCAATGCACTTACTTCTAAACGTGTTACAGTTAATGGTACTATTGAAGGTAGAGTGACAGCATCAGAACTACTTGAAGTAGGCTCAAACGGTCTAGTAAATGGTGAAATTTCAGTAAAAAACATTAAAACAGATGAAGGTGGACGGGTAATTGGGTCTATGGCAATGTATACACCACCAACCACAACTGTTGAACAAAAAAAACCTGAAGTAATTGAAGCTACAATTGAAGAAAACTAATTTTTAGTCTTTAAAGTAGGTTGCTCCTCCCAATAAGGGGTAGCCTTATATCCACACCCACTCAATAACAAACAGCAAATAGATGCTATAATTACCTTATGAAACAAGCCAATATAATTCTTTCTCATCTTCAAAATCTTCCTCAATTTAAATTACTTAAACATCACTATTGCTATGATAAATTTCTCTCTCTTTTACCCCCGAAGTTCAAAAAAGCCATTGCTTTTGTCTATGTTAGAGACAACACTCTATTTGTAGCACTCTCTCATCCAGGGTTTAAAATGGAGCTCAATTATAATAAAGATTTATTAAAAAGCCTATTAAGTATGCTATCTAAAACAGATGAAAAGTGTCAAAATATATCTGCTTCAAAAATCATTCTCTTTTGCAGTAAAAACCATAAGTTCTCCCAAAAAGAACCAACATACAACTCTATTCCACATTACCAAGAGATGGCAAATGGTGACTTTAGTATTGAAAGTAAAGATGAAGATTTACTTGAAGCCTTTAAACAAATTAAACAATCTATTGATTCTCTGCAAAAAATCTAATTTAAGACATACGTAGTCTTGACAATTTCATCTACTTTT